>CAZYTI010000784.1:0-3064 GCA_964650065.1 uncultured bacterium | reverse complement strand
CCTACCCTTCTAAGCCTACAGGACATAATGACCTACCGGACATACGCCCTTATTTTACATAGCATAGCTAAACATGCCTCAGACCCACGTAAACTATCTATCAATTTGATAAGCATCCACTCCGCTATATCAAAATTCGCCTTTCCTGTTTTTGCAGCAAACCCTCCAAGTCTTTGGAAATTACTTTTCTCTGGTAGATTATTGCTATTCAATAATCCAAGTGCAGAATTTGTAACCCATGGCGGGTTTCCAACAATTAGGATTTTACCACCTAATTTTGTAAAAAGTCCCGGCCAATCAAAATTGAAAAAATCATTGACAGCTAAAGATACATTGCCATTTTCAAAACCATTTGATCTCAATTCCTTGACATATTTTTCATTAATATCAAAACCATAATAATGACAGGAATCTCCCCATTTATTCATGCTTGCTTTGATGAATGAACCCAACCCGCATGTAGGTTCAACGATATATGCCGGATCAGGATAAATTTCTTTTACCAAACCAATTACTTTCTCGGCCAATTCTAAAGGTGTTTGGAAATCACCAAATTCTATTCTCCGTTTACTAGCCATTAGTGAACCCTTATTATTCCGTCGATATTTCCAGCTTCATGTATAACGCGGCTATATTGAAGCCTCCATTGCAAAGCGTTTGAAATTGTGAGATAGCCAATCTCAGGAGGATTATTTATGACGTCTTCAGCCAATTTCCTTGCCTGAATTTCCTTGCTGGTATCATCCGTTCTTCAAAATATGCGAGGATATCATCTAAGTTCCCTTCATTCTGCAATATTTTCCTTAAACCCGATGTCGTTTGAAAATCGGCGGTACGGTGTTTCTCAATATAGATTGTATGTTGTATATCAAGACGACCTGTCCGTTTTTTATTATCATCTGTTTTATCATAAACAAAAACAATAAGAGAATAACCCAAGCCGAATATCTTTTGTTTAGCAGATTTAAAAGGACATGATGATTGAGGCTGCTTGATACTTGTTACTTTCATATCTACACCAAGCTCAGGAAAATCTATACCTTTTGCAGAAGATCCTTCCACATATTCATATCTAAGCCTTAAATAGGCTTGAAATTTATGCTCCAAATATGTGCCGACAGCTTTTCCGTCAGTTACTCCAAAAAGCGCTGGTTCATCATGTTGTGATTCAACTTCAGAAAATTGTTTTGCTTCCTCTCTCAACAACTCAATTGTCAGTTTTGTTTTATTCATAGATGTGCCTTTCGAAATATTTCTGATACCGACTTTGATTTAGACTGCCGAAAAGCCGTATTTTATCCTTGCATTATTGCAGTCCGAAAAATTTAGACTGCAATTCTTGCAGTCTAATACCCCCATATGGGTGCGTTATACTGCATATCTTGCAGTCTAATCTTTTGCTTTCTATTTTGATTTGACTGCAACAGAGAATCTATCATTAAAGTTGACAACCGGTCTTTCGGGAGTGCTTGATACTTCCATGCCCAACAGACCAGTTGTCGGAATGAAAATTCGTTCTCAAGAGAGCTATGCCGCCATGTCTAAGCTGAGACATGCCTTTAGGCCATCATGGGTAGGCCATCTTCTTTTGTACCATTACTCTGGATACAAAAATATTACAACCATTTCAACATATTGAAAAAGAATAAGCGGAATAATGCAAAATTCGGCATAATTTTCTTGACATCATTACAAAAAGACTGTAAGTCTTACTGTAAATATAGCTTTCAAAAAGTGTGGTGGCCTGGCTGTGGAAGCGTTTCTTTAATCTTGCACTACAATACCAGTTCTTTTCGGCGAAGACAGATGGTAATTTGGATACTTCGAAGATGGGTGCAACGCCTATTATCAAGCATTCTAAGTGATAGAAGGCGTACTTAGCATACTGTGATTTCTCAGGAACTGCCATAACTTTTTTGAAAAGTCACGGGGGATGGGTTACATCTTTAGACTTCCGATCACCTGGCTGATATCTTTGATGTGATTTTCCATTAGATAGGCCTTAAGACCTTCCACGATGTCCACAGTTGCTCTTGGGTTTACGAAATTTGCCGTGCCAACCTGGATGGCATGGGCCCCTACAATCAAAAACTCTAGGGCATCTTTTGCCTCCATAATGCCGCCGATACCAATGACGGGAATGCGAACTGCTTGCACTGTTTCCCAGACCATCCGCAGGGCAATCGGTTTAATGGCAGGCCCGGAGAGGCCTCCAACAATATTGGCGAGCTTTGGACGGTGCGTTTTGACATCCACGGCCATGCCAGTAATCGTATTGATCAGGGAGACCGCATCTGCGCCCGCCTCTTCCACGGATCGTGCAATGGCCGTAATATCCGTGACATTTGGTGAGAGCTTGACAAGCAATGGGAGTGCTGTTCTTTGTCTGACCAGATTTGTCACCTGGAAGGCCATCTTGGGATCAATCCCAAAAGCCGCACCCCCAGCCTTCACATTGGGGCAAGAGATGTTCAATTCAATCCCTGCAATCCCCTCAAGATCCTGGATGCGTGCAGCCAACTCAGCGTATTCATTGGTCGTCCGCCCATATATGTTTAAGATGATAGGGGTGTCGAAGCCTTGAAGATAAGGGAGCCTGGTTTGTATAAAGGCATCCAGCCCCATGTTTTCCAGGCCAATGGCATTCAACATCCCCCCGCAGGTCTCAACAGTGCGAGGCGGGGGATTGCCCGGGGAGGGTTTAAGGGAAAGGCCTTTGACCACAATGGCACCAAGATCGTTTAGATCCAACAGGGAGGCAAACTCCTGACCGTACCCAAAGGTACCAGATGCGGTCATCACAGGATTTTTCATGAGGATGCCGCCCACATTTACTGAGAGGTTAGGTCCTTTCATGTCTCTCCTTGGGAGCATTAATGATTTTCTAATGCATGCTGTTGACAGCTCAAGGCTTGCAGGCTGCCAAAGGATAACTTTTTTGTGTCCTCTGACTGTTTTCAGAGACAAAATAGCGTGCCAGCGTCTCCGACAGAATAAGGCCTCTCGCCCGCTTCGCTAGAGACACAGAGCACGCAGAGGGAAATTTCCTTTTTGTTTTGCGCTG
>CAZYTI010000783.1:0-3065 GCA_964650065.1 uncultured bacterium | reverse complement strand
CAGGGAAAACAAACTTCGGCCTAAACCACCGCGTCACATCCCGACTCTACCGACATTTTTCAGCCGAAAACAGCCGATTTACGAGCATCCCGGGTGCATAAACACAAATGACGTTCAACTCGGTTCCGGATCGTTAGATAAGCGAGATAAAATAAGGTGTATTGCCACCGACTTCTTCATGCTCATAAAATGCTGATTCACCATAGCTATGCCGCCCATCGAGTTTCGTTGAACGTGCGGTGGAGGAGTTATGGATTGCGGTTCAGCTGAATTTGTACTAATCGGTCTCTTGCGGGCGATGGGTGCGTTACTGTCTACTGCGGCTATATCACAGCGGAACGAGGGTCGTGGTTTAAGCCCTGGTTTTCATCGAGAAGCCGGCTATGCTGGTTTCCCCGTCCCGAGAGAATCTTGGATTTTATCATGAAGATTTGCCGGAGCCGGTTTTCGATCTTGCATCAGATCCCACTTTCGATGTAAGCTGATATTCATGTTTATGTTTTCATTTCGACGTTGTCTTCTGGTTAAACATAAAAATATCCCTATACTTTTTGTGTTTTCCTTTCTTATATCGATTCCTTTGCTTTTTTCTTTCCATGAGTCAGCAACTGTTGAATGCTCTGCGGATGATCCTAGCTACGTTCCGTTAATCAAAACCGATCCGGAGATTCTGGATTTCGGTGATGTATTTCCTGGAGAAATGCCCAAAAGACGCCTAAAAATAATCAATGATGGATCAGCGCCTTTGGTCATTCACAAAATCATCTTCACCTGTGGATGTACGCTTTCCAGCATTACGATGTCCTCGGGCATACATGTTAAACCTGATGAAATCGTGGACGGCTCTTTGGGAACGATCGAGCCCGGCGAATCTGCACAAGTCGAAATCGATTTCAAAACGTCCGGGCTTTTCGGCAAGATTAAGCGTCATCTTCAAATCAAGTCGAATGATTCGGGCAAAGAATACTATAAAGTTCCCATAAAGATAAACATCGTAGCCCCTTTGGTCCTTCAACCGGATCTTATAAATTTCGGTAAAGTCAAAAAAGACAGCAAGGTAGAAAAGATTGCTGTTATTCGCTCCGCAGGCGTTGGCGATTTCAAGATTATGAAGATTTCCGGCCTTCCTCCCCAGATCAAGCTTCGCGCCGAAAAGCTGGACGAGAAAAAAAGCGACGCATATAAACTGGTATTTGAACTCGATGTAAAAGGCTATTCCGCGGGCCCTAAACGGTATAAAATAAGCCTTGAAGTACAAAATGAAAGGGTAAAGGAGTTTACGTTCTACGTCTTCATGAGAGTCATCTCAAGCATATCCTTCCATTTTGCTCCTCTTGGCAATGACGGTTTTTTGGATTTTGGTAAAGTAGGCAGAGACCTCGGTAAGAAAGGTACGATCGAGGTTATTAACGATAAACCATGTATTCCATTGCATATATCAGAAGTTCGGATTCAATCAAGGTATAGCGACTTTATTGAGACGAAGATTATAACCGTGCAGGAGTCTGTCAAATACAGGATAGAGGTCAATGTATTGCCGGGAATCAATGTAAACTATTTTCGTGGCGATATTTTCATTTACAGTAGCCATACGGATATGAGGGAAAAAAGAATCAGGTTTTTTGGCTATGCTCGAAAGAACAGCGAGGAAAACTTGTTTTAAGTTTTTCATTGATGATGTCCGAGTCACCCTGCATTCAAGGCTATTTTCCAGACACCTATTTTTAAATACTTAACAATGCTTATAATTACTTAACGGATACTTAACATTTATGATAATTTCGATTATTTTTAGTTTTAGGAGTGACTTCTTATAAGGAATGATCTAATATGTGGCATGAAGGTAAATAGAAACATTCGGGCGATATATATCTTGGTTTTAATACTAGAATTAATTTTAAGTTTTAAGCATCGGTTCTTGACCGAGCAAAGCTCTATATAGTCAAGAAGCCAGCTTGGCAGAATTTGCGTAAATCCAAGTTATTATTTGGTTTTGATTTCTTGAATGAAATCCTAGAGGAGGAGAACATGACCTCGCAAGAAAGAAGAATGAGATGGTTTATCTTTAGTCTGCTTATTTTTGGTTTTCTTGCTGTTTCACTCATTCTCACTCCTTCATCAAGTCTTGTAGCAGAAGAACCGGATCCTCCTCCAATCCCTCCTGGTGGTTCAAACTGCCGCATAGTTGGAGTCGGTGATACGGTAGAGGTTGGCCCTTCCGGCCCATCCGTTAATAAAAATGGAGGAGTACCGGAATGGCCGCGAGGCGAAGAGATACTCTTGTTCGATGAAGGCGCAATGGAGTTAAATTCTATACGGGTTCCGTCATCAGGAGTTGAAAAAGACAATTTTGAAGTAAATTATTCAAACGGACAGGTTATATTTAAACTTCCTATCGGGATAGGGGTAAAGGGAAGATGTGATCATGATTTGGACGTAGAGTTAGTGTTCGACAGTGGCGTCGACCGGCCGAATGGTAGACTAGGTAACTACTGGGCGTTGAAACCGTATGGTTTTTTGTTTTTTGACCAGATGATAAAGTTAGGAGAGAATGGTGAAAACCCGAACCCGGAAGTTAACGTCGATCTTGAAAAGTTGATAAAAGCAACGCCATATATAAATTATATCAGCAACGGCTATTTGTCATTATTAACTAATGAAGATTGTATAAATAAAAACCACTATTTTACAGATTCGGAATTGGGAAATTATTTTATACCATCATCTAACCTATCATATAATAAAATCTACCACATTAATGCAGAGAACGGTAATTTTGAACCTAAAAATATAAATAATTTTGCTCATTGGGCTATTGCCACTAGCGAGAATCACATCCCCGTAATTAAGGGTTGTTTTGATCCATTTACTGTTAGCAATGTAGATTACACAAACGATAATGAACAGTTTTCAAGATTTTTCTTTTCTCCAGGTGAGTTTAAAAAGTTTAAGTGGGACTGTGATGGATCATATATTAGAGATAAAGATGGGACAATTCATATTTTTACACCGTTTTACAAAAGACAGGATATTAGACAAATACTAGGGGGGTCATACGGTGAACC
>CAZYTI010000782.1:0-3073 GCA_964650065.1 uncultured bacterium | reverse complement strand
CTTTTAATAAAAGTGTCCCCTTTGTGCAACAAAATTCAAAAAAAGAACAAGTATTTTCGGTCTTCAAATCTATATTTATTACCCCGCCTTACTCAATATAAAATAAATAATTAAGCATTCCCCCTTTACATTATTGAACTAATTATAATTGTTGGCATACTATTGGCTTAATTGGATCCTACCCGATTATTTCACATTTTCTGATTTAAATATCGCTTGAGTTGATGCGGCTTATAAAGAGTCGTTGTTTATAAGCTTATGGATATTTTTACCATAATTCTCAGGACAAAGGTTCGGAGGTGAAAATGAGTACCTCTGTTGTCGTATCGAGTACCGATTCCCATGTCAGAGCGTTTTTCAAGTCGTTTTTCAAAGAAAAAGATTACACGGCGACCATCGAAGACCAGGGGAGTCGAGCGCTGCTGAAGGTACTGGAAAATCCTGTCGATCTTTTCATCCACGATGTGCCCATGAAAAATGAGCTGAATTTGGATATCATCGAAATCATTCGGAAGGTGAAGCCCCGCGTACCGATTATCGTGTTATGTGAGAATACTTCCATCAAAATTGTGCGAACATTTGCCGAAGTGGGTGTGTTTTATTGCGCCATGAAGCCCGTCCAATTGGGAGAGATGGAGAAGGTTATCGAGGCTATTGAACGGCTGCATGAAAATAAAGCAAAGCGGATTGTAGGGACCATCCGGTAAATAGAGAAAAAAATGAAACCACACCTGCCTGCCGCCCGCCTGCCTCCCTGTATGCCGCAGGCACGGCGGGCGGCAGGCAGGGAGGCCACAGAGGGGATAGAGAATTAAGGCCGTGTAATTTTAATAATATTATGAAATTCTCTGTGTACTCTGTGGTTAGTTTTTGACACTACGAAGACCCGTTTGGGGATGTCAGAATGGTAGATTTTCAAATAGCCCTGATTGTATCTTCCGATCAGGAGATTCGAGAACGCTTTTCACGGTTGATAAATATTATGGGTGCCACGTGTATCATAGAGAAAGACAGGGACAAAGCGCTCAAGCGGTTGTTAGAGGTCGACATCAGGTTGGCCATCGTGGATATGGAAGGTGATGACCGGAAAGATCTGGAATTTTTAAATGAAATGAAGAAACTGAGGCCCAGGGTGCCCATCATGGCCATTACCGATGATTCGGCGGAAGCAATGCGGAATCAATTGTTTAACCAGGGGGTGTATTGTTGTTTCGTCAAGCCATTGGCCAAGGAAGATACAAAAGAAATTATCAGTAAAGTGGGTGAAGAGTTAAAAAAATGAATAACGTACCGAAAAAAATATTCTTCAAAATAACAATTTTAGTGACATGTATATGTCTCAACACATGTCCGGAAGCACGCTGCCAGACCACGAAAATATCCAAAGGAGACATTTTAGAAATTCGTGTCTTCGGTCATGAGGAGTTTTCAAAGACCATCATGGTACTGCCCAATGGAACGGTCGATTTCCCTCTGGCTTCGGATATTCCCATCGATGGTTTAACCTTTGATGAGTTTCGTGAGCTTCTCAAGGCGCAGGCCATGAAATACCTGGGTGAGGTTCCCATCATTACGGTCCGGCTCTCTCAAACGATCATGGTGCCCGTGACCGTGTTAGGGCATGTCGCGGTTCCGGGGGAGTATGTGGTGGCGAAAAATGCCACGGTGCAGGGCGCCATTACGCGTGCGGGCGGCATCCTGCCGAAGGCCCAGTTTGACAGGATCAGGTTGATCCGTAAGCACGAGAGCGGCACGGATACTCTGATCGTCAATCTCCACCAGTTCTATCTCAGGGGAGATCCGGGTCTTCTACCCTTATTGGAGGAAGGCGATATCATCGTGGTTCCCGGGCTGCCCAGTTTTTATGAAGTGACCGTCATCGGAGCAGTGAACAAGCCAGGTATCTATACGATATATACCGGGGCAACCCTGCTCAATGCACTGTATATGGCGGGAGGTCCGACCGAGGAAGCCGCTTTGAACAAGGTTAAACTCATCTCCTCTTTCGGCATTGAAACGAGGGAGATCGATATTGATATAAAGAATCTAATTCAAGCGAATAAGTTTAATGACATTCCTGTATTAAAAGCCGGCGATATCATCTATGTGAAGGATAAAAAAGGCATTTTACGTAGTATCGTGTCTTTTGCACGTGATTTCACATCATTTTTAGTTCCAATTGCGCTTATCGTCTATTATTTAGGAAGAATAAATAAATAGAATACTGACTGGAAAAACTGATTATTCACGATGAAGAGACAAATATTCAATGAATAAAGATGAATACTAAAAACCGAGTTGATGAATCAAGATGGCACAAGGTACTGTTGAAAATAAGCTGAACAGAACACAACCTGAGAAATCGGCAAGGATCTTTGCCATAGGCGGGGGAAAGGGCGGGATCGGTAAAACAGTCGTTACGGCTTCCCTGGGTGCGGGATTGGCCGCGATGAATAAAAACGCGGTCGTGGTTGTGGATGCGGATTTAGGCGGGGCCAACCTTCACAATGTATTCGGGATAGAGAGGCCGCGGAAAACCTTTCATCATTTTTTCAGGAGAGAAGTCAAAGACCTGAATGATATTCTGATCAGCGTTCCCGATATCGATCATTTGAAGATCATGTGCGGCGCGAGAGGGTCCATGGGCATCGCCAATCTGCACTACAGCCAGAAGATGAAGTTCATTCGACACCTGAAAAAGATCGATGCCGATTTTGTCATTATGGATTTGGGTGCGGGTACCAATTACAACGTGCTCGATCTGTTCCTGGCGGCCGATCAGGGGATCGTTCTCATCAACCCCGATCCTTTGAGTATTTTAGACGGATATAATTTTGTGAAACAGGCATTTTATCGAAAGTTGATGAAATCTCTCAGGGGCTGGGATGGTCCTTTTCAAATCGTGAAAGCGCAGGCGGGTGAGGAGATCGATCCCGATGCCTTTAGCGTCGAAGATTTATTGCCCAGGATCACAGAGATCGACCCAACCGCAGGTGAAGTATTTAGAAGCGTCCTGAATGATTTCAGGCCCATGCTGCTGATGAATATGATGGTGGAATCCTACGATGAGGCC
>CAZYTI010000781.1:0-3080 GCA_964650065.1 uncultured bacterium | reverse complement strand
ACCTCGTAACCCCGAAGTATCGGGGTCTCTATAATCCTTTATTCCTGTGCCCAGAGTAATCACAAAAGTGAGATTTGTCTCCAGTGGTTCAGGAAAAATAATCCTGGCACGACGATTTCTAAATTGATATTTCACATCCTCACCCACAAAGGGAGATATGAATATGGCATCTGAAGCAGATTTAGGTTCAATTCGCTCACTAAACCATATTTGAACAGACACCCGAGGATCCACCATGGTTTCTCCGGAGATCGGAATCGTCTGGATCACCTCCGGTGGTGTTTCATCTACAGGACCACCAGGGGGCATCCCTTGCTTGGCACAGGCCAACATCAACAACAGCATCATGAATAAGAATTTTCTCAAAGGCATTATTCGAGAAATAACCGCCTCACTTTACTTATTATTCTGGTGAAAAATCATCATTTTTTTTAATGTACAATGAAAATGAATTAGAAACAATTAGATAATTCTCCGAGTGTTCTTTTTTATCCTTAATTTTGCCATCACATTCCATAGATATTCCAAACTTACATTTCATCTTTATCTCTTTTGCCCAGATCCTGTTTCTGTATCGCAACCACTTTTAGGCCACAGAACTTCACAATCGGATTAAAATCTTTATCATGATGAAGTAACGGCAAACCGTGTTCTATGGCTAAAGCAGCAATAAGACAATCCAAAGATCTTCGAATTGTTACTCCCTTTTTTCGTAATGCACGATAAATGTCAGCGGAATGGACATATGTACCCCGAGTTGCAGGAAAAAAAATTAAATTATCAAAAAGTTGCTTTGTTTTTTTATATACTCGATCATTTTTTATTCCCTGTAAAACCTCTGTTAATATAACACCACAAATACAGATATCATGGCGATGCTGAAGGAGCGATTCTAAAACATTGACTTGAATCGTATCAATTGATAAAAAAAAATCAATCCAAACACTGGTATCGACGAGGACCTTCAAGCAATTCGTTTTTCTCTCCATGAATCAAGATCTCCTTCCCATTTCACTTTTCCTTTGAGCTCTAAGATCTTTTCTTGATTCTCATGCCGCAAGAGTTCCTTCAAAGCATAGTCCACCAGAGCTTTTCTTGTCTTGATACCCGTGACTTTCTGACAGGCTTGGACAAGCTCATCGTCGAGTATGATGTTGGTACGTCCCATGTGAGTCACCTCCGTTAACTATACACATTATAAATAAAAATAATGTGTATAGCAAGAGAAAAATCCCAACATTAAAAACGATTAAAAAATAACGGGGAGAAATTCGAAATATGAATTCGTCTGGCCAATAAAAAACCTCCCAAAACTAGAGGGAGGTTCTCAAGACCGTGATTGACTTAAAAAAATCTGTTAAATATTTATCTGTGTCTCTCCGTGTTATTCCGTGGTGAAAAGAACGTCACAAAGAAAACCATCGATTCAGCTTGACCAAAAAGACATTGTGGGGATAGACATGGAACAGCTCCCGCATATCGCGCCTGAAAGAAAAATCACCCATGCCCTCATATCCGGTTCGACTCTGAGACCAGACGAGATATATCGTGGAACCCGGAGAATATTCCCAACGAACCACGAGATTCGAGCGAAACTGACGAAAATTAAAATCCGGATTCTCGATCGTATAATCAATGGCGCCATCTGCATTCTCATCGATTAAATAGGTTTCCTCATTGGCATCGTAGTTAATTTCACTATTCACATAAGTATGAAAACGATCCGTGTATGCCTTGGCTCTTGGGTCTGTGATGCGTTTTAGCTGAGAATAGTTGCCTGCCGATACAAAAGGCTGGCCATAGTATTGAATTGTTAATGTCGGTGTAATGGAACAATTCAACCTTAAGATCAATCCAACTGTTTTCTGAGAAATCCTTCCGAAGATATATTTATCTTCTCCATTTTCTTCCAAACTCACATACTGCAAATCATCCTTGTTAATACTGTAGAACGGATTTGCCGATACTGACAGAACATTACTGGGCCGCCAGGTGATACCGGGACGAAATGAGTGAGATCTGGAATAACCATCGCTATTCCACGAATTGGAATTGTTGAAACTGATTCGAAAAATCTTTTTCGAATCCGAGCCCAGATTGAACCATGTGTTCCAGCCCGAGGGAAACAACATCGCAGGTCCACCCCGCAGAGAACTGGTCGAAAGAACCTGTCCCTCATATCCGATACCCATGCCAAAATTCCAATAGTTTTTGAACTTCATGCGCAAATTGATATTCCCGCCATTCACCGTATTTTCTTTACCAAAATTCCATCCACTCCACTGATTAAAATTGATATTCATGTTTCGAAAAATGCTGAAAGGTTCCCACCAGCGAAGTCCCCTCCAAGAGAATTGGAGGATCATATCAGCCTGTTTCATAAATCCCATGTCGTTCAATTCCAATCCCGGTGAGCGCCACGTTCCCCCTAACACATAATTCACATGCCCATTCCCCGACTTACCGAAGAAAAGACTGCCCCCATGACCCGAAAGAGAGGTGCGGCTTGAATCCAGAGTCACGTGATCGGCATCCGGGCGTTGGAAATATCGTCTTGAAGAACGCTGTGCTTGAACCATAGCCTCCTCACTCCCACGAATATGACTGAAGGCCGTTTTCAGAGTAATCCAATAGGTTCTGTCCTTCCACTGATGCTGAAAATCAATTCCCCCGGACAAGGCACTCCTGTTAAGAAAATCGAAATGATTATCTTTATCTTTGATATCACGGTAAGCATTGGATACAATACCCCCAATTGTGGTGGATCCCTCATTATAATCTTTCTGAATCCTGCCCAGGAAGTAATTGGTTGCTGGTTCCACGGCCTCATACCGCCGTTGCCCTTTCAGGTCAATGGTCGCATGCTCCCTGTCCGTGACCGCATCCATGATGCCGATGGAGAGGCCGTTCTTGGTTTTCCCTGTCAACTTCATCGCACCCAGGATGGAGGAATTGTCGGGCATCCGGACATATTCGTCCGATTCAGTATCCGGATAATAACTGGGACGTCTGCCGATTCGACGTGAGTAGAAGATATTTTCGTTGGCAATGTCGCCATCCCCCATCATGAGTCCATAGTT
>CAZYTI010000780.1:0-3080 GCA_964650065.1 uncultured bacterium | reverse complement strand
GGCAGTTGTGCGGATTTGCCGGGTATTTTGGGCGGTCTGCAGCATATGGGCCCCGGTCAAGAGAAGGAAGTCTACCATCTGGCTGCCAACATCCCGCACCGCATCGGTCTCATCTATTTTGATGCCCATGCCGACATCAACACACCGGAGACCACCCTCAGCGGGATGTACGGCGGTATGGATGTCGCGCTTGCAGCGGGATTGTACAATCCCAGAAACCGCCTCATCACCAGTCTGGATCCGCCCCTGCCACCCAGTTACATTGTTTTAGGAGATGTCAGGGATACGGATCCCCGGGAATTCGAGCTCATCCAACGTTTGGAGGTGGAAATAATAACAACCGATGACATTCGGAATCTGAGCGCCAATGTCCATCTGCAAATGGAGCGTTTGAGTCGATTGACGGACTTGATTTATATTCATATCGATATGGACGTCCTGGCCCCCGAAGAAGTCAGGGGACACGGCCTCACCGCGCCAGATGGTCCAACGAGCTACGAATTAGCGGCCTGCCTGGAACTCGTATTTACCTACCCTAAAGCTGCTGCCATCGGCATTGCATCCACACCTTATGGACGGAGGGATCCCGACCATACATCCCGCAGGGCGGCTGTTCGGCTCATCCAAGGGGCCATTAGAGGGGTAAAGAATCGGAAATAAAAATCACAAAACACAATAAACAATAAACAATTGACAAATAATATCCCCGCCTGCCTGGTTTTCGGTAATAATATTAGATGAATAATACGGCGGGCAGGCAAGCACCAAATATCAATGTTCAACTGGAATCTAAAAATTCTGGTTCTGGCAATGAAAAAAATGGATGATGTTATTGTGAGATTCAAGACGGGAGGATAATCCGATGTTGAAGAAATTACGAATCGATTGGAATCCGGTTCAATTTATTGGTCTTTTCGTATTTGGGATGTTTTGTTTGAATTATAAAGCATATCCCCAAAAGCGGATTGTGTCAGTGTCAGGAGGGAGTATTGCCATTGAGAGGGAACATGAGCTTCCACTAACACAGAATAAAGTGGTTATCTTGCCAAAAACAACGGTGGCTACCCAACTAGTAACCGTGGCTCTCAATGATGGAGTCGCTGAAGGCAACGTCAATCCACAGGAGTTCGACTTGGATCAAAATGGCAACACGGATCCCAATATTGCTACCGATCAACTTTTCGTCATCTTTGAGCCTGTCGATTTCACGGCTTACGGCGTCGGATTCCCCATGCGAATTATGGGAGTTCATTTTTTCAACAACGATCATCAGACCGTCTGGCCCGAATTGTTGGTTTATTCTGTAACCGGTGACAAAACAAATTTTTCGGTGGATACAGTTACTCCTCTTTTGCAGGCAAACAATGTGACAGGCCCTGCATGGGGTATGGCGGTTGCAACTTTCGTGTCACCCTACACAGTTAGCCAGAGTACGTCCCTGGCGATTTTGATTCGATTCCCTGTAGGAGGTCAGTATACCGCAGTCGGGGCCGGTGGAGGACCGGCCATTGGTCTCGATTTTGATGGCACGGATAATCTCCTATTCCCACCTGCGGGAATGACTGCCCGTAATGGGAATTCGTTTGTCAGCGTCGATGGAGAGAATGCTTACCGAATCGTAGATTCTGGAGACGATCTCCCGGTTAACCTGATGATGAATTTGATTGTGGAGACAGTGGCGGGACCTGACATCGATGTGAATCCGTCCACAAAAGATTATGGTAGCGTACGGGTAGGTGGACATTCTTCCCAGGCATTTGTTGTATCCAATGAAGGGTCGGCCGATCTCGTTGTGACAGCGATGGCCCTCGTGGGAGGTGATGCGGGTCATTTCAGTATCGATAACGGCGGGGGGGCGTTTACGTTGGCGCCCGGCGCAAATAGGATCGTCGATGTAAGTTTCAATCCTGCATCGGTGGGGACAAAATCCACGACTCTGCGTATTGCCAGTAATGATCCGGATGAATTGTGGTTCGACGTTTCGCTTACCGGATATAGTTACTTTGTAGCGAATGATTGTTATCAACTATCCTAGGATCCTATTGCCTGGTGGCCCGGAGATGGGAATCCCAATGATATTATCGGTGGAAAACACGGCATACCCCGGAATGTACAGCCCGGTAATGGTTATGCAGACGGCAAGGTGGGTCAGGCATTTCTTTTTGACGGTGTGAATGATTATGTGTTCACGCCTTTGGACGTCCAACCGTCGGCCATACCGGAGACCACCTGGGAGGCCTGGGTGTATCCACAACGGGCGAATTACAGTTATCGCCAAACTCTATTCAGCAATGACGACGGAGGTTACGATCGAACCGTATTGATCGAGGCAAATACATCAAACTTTGGGATTTTCACCGGTGCATGGGTCTGGCAACCGACAGTCCTCGATTTGAACCAATGGCAGCATATCGCTGTCGTGTATTCGACGGACAATATCCTTTTCTATAAAAACGGGCAACAATTTTCCTACGGCGTTGCACCCGTCGGTCAATCCAGTAATTGGTCCTTTTATATTGGAAGAAATCCCGGATATGGGGAATATTTCCAAGGCCTCATTGATGAGGTCTCCATCTACGACCGGGCTCTCGATGCCGGTGAAATCCTGACAATCTACTATGCTGATAGTTATGGCAAATGCAAAGATGCCCAAACACCCACAGAGGCATCCATTTCAGGCCGACTCGTTGACTACAACGGACAGGATCCCATAGCGGATGCCCGGATTAACCTGACCGGGGATATGACCAATGAAAAGACCACGGATAATCAGGGACAATACGTCTTTTCCGAATTGCCCACCGGCGCTTCCTACACTGTCACTCCCAATTATTCAGGTATGTTCTTTCAGCCTGCTATCAGGCAGTATGGATCCCTCACAGGGGACCAGATAACTCAGGATTTCACGGGCTCTCTCTATGGGGATGTCAGTGGAGACGGAACCATTAAATCCTTCGACACATCGCTGATCCTGCGTTATATCGTGGGGGCGATTACCAGCTTCCCAGTGGAAGGCTCATCCACCGGCAAGGGCGTTTCCCCTAATGGTCGGTTACAAATCGGAACGGTTGTCCGTATAG
>CAZYTI010000779.1:0-3082 GCA_964650065.1 uncultured bacterium | reverse complement strand
ACCGAAAGGATTTCCGATCTGATTCCATCCGGTATCCAGTGTAATGACATAGGGATCGGATAAATCCATGGACCAGCCATCATCCACATCGAATCCCGTTCCATTCCGATGAATGAGCCAGAACGACGTGCCGGGTGCGAAAGTCGTATCGATATTGGGATATTCATCATAATAGGTGGTATCTTGAAGATGGTATCGGCACAGGCGTCATTGCTGCTTATCGTATTCACCGTAATCATCCAAAAGGACCGCGTCAATGGTCCGATTGTTCAATGCCACAGGCACGGAGATCATTTTGTATTTCATTTCTTGGAGCGCCAGCCTCGGACGATGATTGTCGACATGAACCGGCAGCCACACAGGATTGGCCGCAGCATCTTGTTCCGGGAAGGTCACATCGGCCTGACCGTCGGAAATACGGACATAGTATTCGATGCCCCGTATGGTAACGGCATTGGCAGGGATCACAGCAGTATAGGCATTACCTGCCTCAGCCAGATCCGTCTCTTGATACACCTCTTGGCCTCCCATGCGGTAATACAACTTCTGAATGATCGGAATCATCTGTTGGGACGGCGTCACCGTAATGGTCAGGCCTTGTCCCGAAACGGGCTCAGCAGAATCCGTCTGTAGGGTAATATTGGCAATTTGGTACTCTGTGAGTGCAAAATGTTGATCTCCATAGTATCTGTTCCACGATTCATTCAAGACTTGACCCACACCCGCAGCGAAATACATCGTATTGATTTGGGTGGTATCTTCAAAGATATCGGTAATGACCATCCTGACCCGGATGCAGTTATCAAACACACCCGCCGGGACTTCTACGGTCTCTGATGTGCTCTCCACAAGATTAGAATAATATCCTCCCATTGCGGGCGCATCAAATTCCCATGTATAACCCACGTTAAGCATTTCGTTGGGTACCCAGGGAAGGGGCGGATCAAAGATACTCGTTGCCGTCTTCCTAACTTCATCCAAAGCGACGAATTCGTCTCCGGCGGTGGTTACGGCATCACCTATAATATCGAAGTAGGCCGTTGGGGTTCCAATCATGGCAAAGGGAAGTTTAAGTTCAATGACACTCCCGGCCACACCCACATACTCGAATCCCTCCAAACCCTGGGGCATGCTCTCGTTATTCCGAAGACGCCAGGCGGAATCAACATTTTCATAATTGATGCCCATGAACATGGCCGCAAAGTCCGCATTACTGGATACAAGAAAGTAATATAAACCGTCATTGGGCGGCTGTTCGTTTCGAAAATTTGTGTTGACATTTTCCCAAAGATCCATCCGGAGATACAGATGCTCTGCATCCTGGGCTGCATAAAGGGCCTTGATATCATCCCCTGTATAATCAGGAGAATCATCATCCGGCGGGTCGGACACCAGAGGATCGATGCCAAGCCAATCGCCGGGATCTCCATCCACGGTGATGGTTGCAGTCTGGATGTTTATTTCCTCAAAAGAAGGCTCGTACCCAAAGGCGCCCAGGACGCCGCCCGACACATCAGAGCGAACCCAGGAGTACCAGGTCGACTCATCAGACCCATCGTCCACCCGTCTGGTCTGTTTCCATCGGTAATAATTCTCTCCTGCGATCTGATCGATTGCCTCGATATCCATCCTGAAGGTCGTGGGTTGCCACACACCACCCACATAATCTGTGTGTTGAATGGCATAGTCACCCACATGGAGTGGGAAGTAATCGGTTCCGGTTTGAGCGATCACAGACTCGACCATGATTGCAATTAGTATGAAAATAGAGACAAAAATGCGATGTGTTAAGATTGTAATGTTCTTCATATGTGTAACCCCATTGACTTTTTCATTGGTTTGAGGTGAAAAAATGGCATGAAAAATCGTTTATCCACCATCCTACCGATCCCGGATTTGGTTGACTGTCCATTGACGATCCCATTCAACGATTTCATAACGATCCGTCATGGGAAAATTCGGAGGGCGATGGTTATTTAACCGGTCATCGAATACGACCCGGGTGGCATATCTGGGTTCCGTGGCCGACAATGATCCCGCCGACAGACTTCCATAAATCTTCAAAAGGGCGTTTTCACCTTTATTGAAATAGCGAACGCGAAATCGCCGTTTGGCATAGATGGCACCGTGAATGACCAAATCTCCGGGTCCTGTCACCGAAGGCGGGGCGATTTCCACATCCCTTAAACTGACAATACCGAGATAGTCCTCTGCATTCCAAGTTTCGTTGGGATGTTGGGTATAAATTAGGTTGTCGTCAATCACAACACCATGCTCAGAATACACGAGAATCTTCCCTTTTGTCGTTCCCTTAATATGGATTTTACAATTCTCATCTCCCACGATGTAGTAGGGACCATGGGGTATCTTTCTCTTCTGTTCATATTCCATGGAAGATTTTGTCCTCCAGGTATATGAACCATCCCTGTAAAAGGTGATCCAGGTCTCCTCATTGAAACGGTGCATATGGTTCGAATCCATCTTCTGAGTCTGATTGAACAATGAAAAAGTTTTAGGTAACCGAATCACTTTGACACCTGTCTCAATGCCACCGATAAATATGGATGCATGATCGATGAAGGGAACTTCACCGTACGATTCGACTTCATGGGCGGTGGTCGTCACTTTACCCCGGAATGTGGGAGCGATACCTCTATCCCGGGCAACAGCGAATGGGCTGTTGGTATGAAACCACCCCGTGATCTCATCGTCGTGTGCCGCGACCCCGGGATCCCAGTAATCCACAAAGTGAGCAAAGCTGGAAAACGAAAGGCGCTTCATCTTCACTTCTGTAGTCAAAGTATGACCATCTTCATTTGTACTCACCCTGCAGATCACTCTATCCAATGCAGTAGGAGACCCACCATTTTCACGTTGCACATGAACAGTGAAACGTTGATTTTTGGACTCCCAGCTAAATGAAGAATCCGGCGAAACCATTTCAGGTAACCATTTTGTTAGTTTATCGATATTTTCGAGAACGCTTTTTTGTTGTCTGGGTTGGATGGATAATTTGGGGTAATGGATTCTGGGTTGACTCACTCTCATCCGTGGCATTTTCAGATGGATGGGTCTCGTTACG
>CAZYTI010000778.1:0-3091 GCA_964650065.1 uncultured bacterium | reverse complement strand
GTTTTTTTCTTGGCTCTTGCGGTTTTCGCCATGATCGATCTGTTTCCTCCTCTTCATTAATATTGCTCTGGACGAGGTTGTATACTCTCCGTTTAGGAAAGCGCGAGAGAACATCAGTGATGCTATCGCCAAATGTCTGTGGGGCATTTTGGATAATTTTTATAAAGGAAGGCAGAATTACCGGGCTTTTCATCATTGCCAGCGATTCGAAAGCGATATGGTTCAGGACAAAATCTTCATCTTCGATCAACCGAAGGAGAGCTTGCTTAACCTGGGAATCGAAACCTGTCAGGTGTTGAACGAGGTTCTGCAGATAAAGTCCTATAGATTCTCGAAATTGAGGATCTGAATGTTCAAGCAAAGGGAGCAGATGGGAGAACGCGCGTTTCTTATAACGTCCGAGGGCCTGAATAATTTTTTTTGAGAGGGGGTAAACTTCTAATAACCGTACAATCGGGACGAGAGCCTTTTGATATTCAAGGCAACTGAGGAGCACCGCACAGTTTTCTCGAACCTCCCCTGGCGTACTGTCATCATTCATGTCGTCCAGAAGAGTGTTTTTCACATTTGCCGTCATAGATTGTTCAAGGATTTTCTGTGTTGCTTCGAATTCGTATCGTATTCCCGTAAATTCCGCAATGTATTCAACTTCTTCCCAGATGGCTGCCAGAGCTTTTACCGCAAGTTTGCGAATATCCTGATCATCCTCTTTCAAGTAGGTAACCAGAGTAGGGATTGCCCGACTGTCACCTAATACTCCCAAAGCATCAATCAGGGGATCAACCACGAATTCTTTATTCACTAAAGAGAGCAAGAGGTCAACTGCGCGTTGATCGCCAATTTTTCCAAGCGCTTCCAGCGTTGCCACATGCACCCATTCATCATCGGACTCTTGCAAAAGTCGCATGAGAGCCGGCACTGCCTTGCGATCACCAATGTCGCCAAGACATTCGACAACATTGTACACTACATTGGTATTCTCATCATCGAGGGCTTGTAACAACATCGGAACGACTTCTTTTGTACGAATTCTGCCCAGGGTATTCGCACTGAGAATCCGCATATCTTTATTTTCGCTCTGTAATCCCTCGATAAGCGGTTCAAGAATTTCAAGGCTGTATTCGCTTCGTCCTAATTCATTAAGGAGATCCATCGCAGAAGAACGTAAACCAGCATCATCATCAGTATAGGTTGAAATTAATTTCTTCCAGAACCAGGTACTTTTCGCGATAAAGTCTATCTTCCCCAACGTATGCAGTGCATGGGAAATAAGATTCCGAAATTCCCAATCAGTCTTGCGCAGAGCTTCAAGTAATAGATCGACAATCGGTTGGCTGAACCGTTCGAGTTCCTCCTGGGGGATATTAGAAATAGCTTCGGCTAACTCCAAACCAGCATCTATTCGGCGAGTATCATCTTTAGACATGATGGCTTCTTCATATTTTTCCGGATCAAATGTCATAATTCGTTCTCCCTAGGTTCCCTCCGATAGAAGCATCGAATTGGTAAATTCAATGATACTCTCCCTATTCAATGGTTTCGTAACAAACCCCACTGCCCCAAGTTCCAGAGCCCGCTCTCTATCCTCAAGACCATCCTCCGTCGTAATAACGACTATTGGGATATTTTTAAACGTTTCATCTTCTTTACAGCGTTTAATAAATTCCAATCCATCCATATTGGGCATGTTAATATCGGTAAAAATAAGATCAATATTGGTTTCCATAAGTTTGTCAAGGGCTTCTAATCCACTGGCGGCTTCGTATAATTTGATTTGTTTTTCATGTCTTAAACTTACCGAAATAATTTTTCGAACCATTCTCGAATCATCAACGACTAAGAGATTCTTTGTTTGCATACTTTTTCCCCTGCCTGTTACTCATGTAGAGCTCTGATGCTATTGTGCAGCATTTATGGCTGCTCACCATCTCTTTAACATATGCCTGCCATGCTGTCCGGATAACTCTGCGCGTTTACAACCATCGGACATTCGTTGTATAGTAAGTCGTATAATCAGAGCTTTTAGTAAAGAAAAATCTACGTGATAAATCATCCCATATCAAATTTATTCGATGGGAATGGCTGCTCTTTGGGCGAATATTCCTGTCGAGGAGCAGGTTTCGCCGATCTTCGACATAATCAGATCGGTAACCTTTTGCTGCAGTTCACTGTTTTTTTGAGCGTTAACATCCACGTAGTCCCCTATCATAAATGGTTTCCCGAATATGATCGTAATCGGACGAGGTTTTGGAAATTTTGATCCTTTCGGGAAGGATTCATACGCTCCCTGAATGCCCACCGGTATAATGGGGACGTTTGCTTTTAAGGCGATTAGTGCTACTCCCGGCTCCCCCTTACCCAATTTCCCCGTTTTTGATCGCACTCCTTCCGGAAAAATCCCTACTAATTCGCCATTCTTTAGAAGACGCAATGCCCTTTTGAGTGCGGAAATATCCTTTCCATCTTTTTTAATAGGAATGCAATGGACCCGTCTGCAATACCAGTGAAATAGCCAGAAATAATAAAAATATGCATACGTAATGTAATGAATAATTCGGGGTGCTATCGTACATATCAGAAAAGGATCCAGAAAGCTTGTATGGTTTGCGACAACAATGCAAGCTCCCTCTTTGGGAATATTCTCCATTCCTTCGACACGCCGCCGAAAATAGAATTTCAAGATCAATCTGCCAATAAATTGCGATACTCTATAGATCATAAATTATAAATTTATTGAGAGTAAGAATTTCCTCTTCCCCTAATCCCTCCCGCGAGGGGAGGGGGAACTTTTGGGGAAACAGATTCTTTCCAATAATGCCTTATGTCTCCGACTGGTGCTGCTCAGAGAATTTGGATGCACACTCATCACCACAAAAATAGTGTATCTCTCCGTCAACGTTTTTCTGAATCGCTATAGATTTTGGGATATACGTTTGGCATACCGAATCTCTCACCATTTCACCATTAATCTCTCTTTCAGAGGCTGTATCGCCGGCATTTTGATTGGGGTGAAATGCCGATGAGACCTGGTGTACTACGTGCTTTCCAGTCCAAAGCAGACCGAATAACGCTAATAAACGAATAAGCAATG
>CAZYTI010000777.1:0-3092 GCA_964650065.1 uncultured bacterium | reverse complement strand
CTCTCACTTCTTCCAGCCTTGAGGGATTGTAATCGATTTTCGAGACATATGCCTGAAAAGCGTTTGCGACCTCTTCAGCAGCTATACGTGCCGATTCACACTCTCTTCCCCATTCTTTAAATATCGTGTCTACATTGGATAATCCAATGAAGGCATTTTCCGCTATCGAAAGTTTTTCCGAAACCGATCCTTCGGCATCGTAGAGCAGGTCCTTCAATTTACGTGATGCTTCAATCAATCGCTCACAATTGCTCAGTTGACGATCCTCGGTCTCCAAAGATGCCTCTTCTCCCTCTCGGGGATTAATTTTTTCAATTTCCTGGACTTGAAAGCTAAAAAGTTCTCTTTTCTCTTGAAGACCCGATTCCACCTCTTTCAAATGAGCCAATTCTACAATCAGAGATTTAAATTTTTTATGGGTCGTCCCCATTTGTTCGATATGTTTCGCATCAAGACCAAAATTGTCCAGGTAATCGAGATGACATTTTGTGTTGAGTAGCGTCTGATGGGTGTGTTGCCCATGGAGATCGATGAGAAAATCTCCCATCGTGGATAAAACCGTGTTTGTAATCGGGGAATCATTGGCAAAAGCCCGGCTTCTGCCCGATCGATGTATTTCTCGTCTCAAAAGAAGTTCGTCCGAACTGAGATCGATTTTTTCCTCAATTATCTTCTTCCATCGCGATTGTGATGAGATGTTGAATAAGCCTTCCACGATCGCCATTTCAGCCCCTTGGCGAATAACATCCGTAGGTGTCCTTTCACCCAAAAGTAAACTTAGAGCACCAATGATGATGGATTTGCCTGTTCCGGTTTCTCCTGTGAGGATATTCAAGCCGGATCCGAACTTCACGCGCAATTCATCAATGAGTGCGTAATCTTTTATATAAAGATTCTTAAGCATGGTTCAGTAATTTTTCTATCGCACAACAGCGACTTTTCCTTTGCTGCTCTCTCCTGAATCAGTGGACACAACAATGAGATATATGCCCCCGGATATAGGTTCTCCTACCTGATTTAAACCATCCCAAAACAGGCGTCTTCCAGTGACATCCTCCAATGAGAATTGACGGACAAGATAGCCGCTGGATGTATAAATATGCACAGAAACATCTTGTGCCAGTTCGTCAATGATTAAATGATCATGTTCCATGGGCATGAAAGGATTGGGATAAATCTTGATTTCTCCCAAGTCGGGTTTGGGTTCCGAGAATGGGGTTTTTAGAGAGGAAAGTCCATTGCCGGTTCCAATGAAGAGAATTCCGGTTTCGTGATTCATGACGAGAGCATTTATTTCATTATTGGCAAGACCGCTGTTTTCTTCTGTGTATAATACAATTTGGTACGTCGCTTCGGAAAACATAACGAGCCCATCACTGGTGCAGATCCTAATGGCACCATCGACAGTGAGGGCCGTAATATTTTCCGATGGCAGTCCATATCTCCTGCTCAATGTGCCAAGGAGATAGTAAAATAAACCTTTGGGAGTGCCAATCCACACGCCCCCATTCCTATCCGTCGTTATTGCTGAGATTTCATTGGTCTCAAGTCCATCATCAGTCGTCAATCGGCCAATTGGTGGATCGTCGGACTTGTCCTGCGGAGTCCCATTATCATCCAAAACAAAGATGCCATCGGAGTAGGTTCCAATCCATTTTCTTCCATCCAGGTCAGCTGCAATCACGCGTAAAAAATTAGATGTGATGTTGTCCGCCAAACCGTAATAAATCCATTCTGTTTGAGGTGTAATCGCCACCAGGGGTTGGTTGGTCACCGATCGATAGTTTAATACCCAAAGCGTACCATGAGGATCAAGAGCCATGTCATGCACGACAGCAAAATTGTGATCCTCGGAAACGCCGGCCAGATAACCATTCTCGGCATTGAAAAACTGAAATGTGCTGTCAGATTTTAAACAGACAAGACCAGCCCCCCATGATCCAAACCACTTGTTCTCATTCTGATCCACAATGGTGGAAACGAAAACATTTGTTGGAAGGGCGGATAGTGTTTCCTGATTGTATAGGATCCAGTGATCCCCATCATATCTGAAAAATCCACTATTTGGGGAACAACACCATAAAAATCCATCCTCGTCTACGGTCATATCGGAAATAAGACTGCTCGCCGGTGTATTGGGAATGAATCCATCCCATTGGTGTTCCTCTTCATTATAGAGATACAATCCCTTCTCTGTTCCTCCCCAAAGTGATGAGAAGGCGGAGTTTAAACACGTTATTGGATATGGGCACGCTTCTAAAATTATCCATTTTTCTTCAATATAAAAAAGCACACCCACATGGGTTGCTGCATATACGCGTTCGTGATGTACCGTCAGGTCATATACATTTGCATGGTATATGTGCAGCCATTCTTGATCATTCCACTCACAAATTCCCTTTGCCGTCCCTGCATAAATCTTTCCATTCCAGGATGTCAGGGAAGTGACAGTATTATCCGTAAGTCCATTTTCATCAGTCCATTGGGTCCAGCTTGAAGGATCTAGAAGATTGTGTTTAGCCAACGAAGCGTTGGCTAAACCTTCATCTGTAGCCACCCATATCTCCTCTTTTAAAAGGAGTATGTCATTGACTGGAATATCTGTGAGATAATTGCCGGTTGGAGATTGGAAGCCCAGATTGTGATAGGTCTCTTTGACTTCCTCCCGCGACACCAGATACAGGCTCACTCCGATGTCGAGGCCAACAAAAAGTGTATCTCCCTTTTCAGCAAAACAAGTAATGGTATTTCCCTGAAAATCATCGATGATCGACCATCTAGAAGAGACGGTGTCATATCGCTGTAAAAATCCGTTCTCAAAACCAACCCATATGCCACCGTGAATATCGGACTGGACAGCGGTTACCTTGTTGGAAGCCAATCCTTCCGTATTTGTCCATCCCGTAAAATGATGATTAACAGGATCAAAGGCCAGTAGTCCCCCGTCTGTAGCACACCACACATAATCCTGATCACTCATCAGCTCGGTCACTCGAAACATTGACGTAAAAGTTTTCCATTCCCAATTGGCTGCTTTAGCAGGGATTGGTCTCCAGAAGTCAAAAAATAGGATTACAATGATAAAGAATCGA
>CAZYTI010000776.1:1538-3092 GCA_964650065.1 uncultured bacterium | reverse complement strand
CAGCCATTCTACAGATAAGCATAGCCTTCTGTAGCCGGAGAAGATCCATCTCGGTCAGATATTTTTTTGAAACAATGGTGCTTATGATTCTATACTGACCGTTGTGAATGTCGAGCTGTTCTTCGGTGGGTGGGATTCTCAAAATTTCGGTGGTTCTGGCAGGCAGCTCATCCAGGACCTCTTTTCGTGTTCGGCGTAATAAAACGGATTTTAATTTTTCTCTCAGCACATCGAGATTTTTATAACCGAGTATTTTTCCTTTCTCATCGATGATTCTGTGTCTGTTCAAGAAACGAAATGCAGGGCCGAGGCGGCGGTCATCGATGAATCCAACGACTGAGAAAAGTTCTTCCAGCCGGTTTTGTAATGGAGTTCCTGATAGGACAAGAGCAAAAGGAGATTTTAAGCCCTTGATGATGCGGGTGGTCTTGGCTTCCCAGTTTTTTATTCGCTGGCCTTCGTCCAGAATTATCAAATCCCAATTGATTTTTTCTATGATGTTGATGTCTCGGAGCACCTGCTCATAATTACAAATCGTAAAGAATTTTTTATTATCGTACTGTTCAGCCCTTTGCTCTCTATTCCCGAGAACAAGCTGACAGCTGTAGTCTGAGAAACGCTGTATTTCCAGCCACCATTGTGACTTCAGAGAAGCCGGGCAGATGACAAGGACTTTATCAATTTCGATATCTTGAGACAGCAATGCTGCCACACCGATGCCTTGAATGGTTTTTCCCAGGCCCATATCATCGGCAATAATGGCTCTGCCTGCACCGACAGCAAAGGCGATACCGTCTAATTGATAGGGAAGCAATTCATCTTTCAGGAGACTTTTTCGCAGGGGATGATTTTTGGGATCTTTCCGGATCTCTCTGACTTTGTTTTTGACCCGTTCGAGATACAGGAGTCTGTTGATATATTCTTCTGCGTCCGGGTAAATTTGAACCTCTGCTCCAAGGTGTTCGATTTTTCTTATTCTCTGTAGCAGGTCTTCGATATTTTTGATCGGCTTTTCCCGGTTTGGTTCGAGAATATTCTTGATTCTGAGATCGAGCCTTTCCGGAATGAGCCACCTGAGTTCCAATTCTTCGCTGTAACGAACGAAGATACTCACATCTTTAATTTTGTAAGGTGTTTCCTTGGTTTGTTGATCGAACTTTTTTTCGGTCTGATCCAGAGCGTAAAGAATGTGCTTACAGATACCGAGCGTGTTGATGCGATAATCAGGGCAGGTGCAGTACGACTCGCCCCTTCCCCAGCCCCTTAAGGCGACCCGGTAGCTTTTTCCGGAAGGTTGTTCGTAACGATATAGTCCGTCCACAATACTGATTCATCCGTGCTCGTCATCTGCATGGATTCTTTCTCCGCCCGTTCGCGTCTCTGGTCAATGGCATGTTTAACAAGCGCTTCATCACTCAAATTTTCAACAGAGACAATCTCGGGCGGCGGGGCTGAAAGACCCAGAACCAGTTTTTCTTCAAGAATTAAAGAAAGTGCGGCACCCTTGTGTTCGCAGTACTGATGACAGGCGCTGCACTCTATTTTTAAATTGTC
>CAZYTI010000776.1:0-1528 GCA_964650065.1 uncultured bacterium | reverse complement strand
AGAGAGATCGTAACCAATGCGTCGCTGAGATTTAACTGAAAATGGTTTTTATGCAATTCGACCTGGGTCTCAAAGTCGATGGCATACTTGCCTCCTGAGCGAATCAGTTGTTCTCCCTTAGTGCCCAGCAGTTTACAGGCCTGTCTGAAAGTGAGATGCGAAAGTTTGTCTTTAAGAGTAATCACGATGGGTGTTCCTGTCATATTTAACTGAAAAACATCAAATTGGAAACTGCAAATGCAAGATGTAATAGTGAAGAAGAGTTCTTACATAAATGATAAGGATTTATGTTTTTAAAGTCAACTATTAAGATCCGACAGGATTGTAGAGAGTCAATTTTTAGTATCATTAATCAATTTAAAGCAGTTGCCTTTATGGGCGACTTTTTTTATATTCATGTAAGTTTGGGATTATAGAAAAAAGAATACCAGGATTTCAGATTGAAGAGAAGAGATTCCGGATTTGAGTTGTAGATTGTCAATTTTTGGTAATTGATGAATGTTGAATCCAAAAATCGAGGTATCGTTCATGGGTGAAGTGAAAGTGCCACTTTATCTGGAAAATGCAATCGACAGAGAAAGATTTATAGAACATGAAATTGAGGAATCACAGATTCGCTCTATTGATATACAGGCATTGGTTGATACTGGAGCGACATTATTGGTACTTCCTCAGGAAATTGTAGAAAAGCTGGGTCTCAGGATTCGTGGCCAAGTTATTGTAACCTATGCCGATGAGCGGAAGGAAGAGCGTCCGCGGGCTGGAATAGTCACAGTTCGAGTGGGTGATAGGGATACGGATGTTGACTGTATAGTAGGCCCTCCAAACAGTGAACCTCTGGTAGGTCAAATTGTGTTGGAAGCAATGGATCTAATCGTAGATTGCATAGATCAAAAGCTGATGCCCCGTCCTGAATCACCATTTTTACCGTTATTGAAAATGAAGTGATTAAAGAAACCAAAAGCTCATCTTTAGCTAATAAAATAAGTTGCTTTTTCCGGCAGCTTTTTTTATTTTTGGGTTATGTACAATATACAAAAAAGAGCGAAACGGACAATCTGTTTATTTCCGTTCATTTTTTATTGTTATCAATCGACATTCATTTATGGTCAGGAAAATTTTGAATTAAAAATAATCAATGTTGCAGGAAAGGTCGCTCATATTAATGGGGATTCTTCATATGGATTGAGGGATGTTGAATTATTGATTGTTAAAAGACCGGTTGATACAGGTTATCTTCATGTCGGTATCGCGATAACAGTACAGGTTTTGGAAAAACAAGCTATTATGGAGTTGATTGAAAATGATGAGAAAAGTGAGTTTAGGGTGGGGGATCTTGTATTTAGAACCGAGGAGGAATTTTTAAGAAAAACGGAGGGTTTTCAAAGATGGTGCTGGGGTACGGACCGATCGAGGATCCATGGATTGGTGTGCATTTTTACGGATTCATTGAATACGGATCTTCGATATTATGGGTTGACAGAAGATGAACTGACCTTTGGTGGTGCCGAAATATCTGACATTTTAT
>CAZYTI010000775.1:0-3095 GCA_964650065.1 uncultured bacterium | reverse complement strand
TGTTCCAATCCAAATCTTCCTGTAAAAATTGGTGCGCACTGACACTCAATAGATCCATACCCACTGCCAGTAATCCAATCCCCTTGTTATTGGTCAGCGCGATCCAACGGACATCCGTCTTGTTCCCATTCTCCTGAGGACGCACATAGGGGTGATATTGTTCCCAGACCGTACCCGAATAGACTCCCACTGCCGCACCGGTCTTGCGGTCCCAGTAGGATTCGTGGGGGCCACGACCATACCAGGCAATATTCTGAAAATCTCCGGGCAGGGCCATGGTCATGCCAAATCGCGGGAGTTCCGGCAGTTGTTGCCGGCCAGGAGAAAAAGTACTCTCCACGATGATATCTCCGCTGCCATAAACCGTATAACGGGTCTGGTATTTTGATCCGACTTTTGTTAAGGTCGAGGATATATCAACCTGCACCGTGTGGTCATCGATCTGTTCTGCCGTCACATTTTCGATTTGCCGATGTTTACCGGCATCCTTCCAGATCCAACACTGTTTGGAAATCTCCCCCCCCAGATCGTTATCCGTAACCGGTCGCCAGAAATTGGGCACGAGACCCGTTTTCACCATCTCTGTATTATGAAACCTGAGAGATTTTATACCTCCGGAAATCTTATCGAAAAGCAGTACAAATGATTCACCCCAAACGCGTATTTCAACGTCCGATTCTTCGAAGAGTATCCCTGGCATTCGAGAGATTTGGATCCTCTCCGGTATTTTGTATATCGGCAGTTTCATCTGCTCCCAGGCCACCATATGTCCCTGGGAGACAAGCGATGCTCCTACTTTGGTCGAAGCCGCCACCTTAAGAAAATATTCCGCACCTGCATGTGGCTCTATCCCGGAAACAGGCAAATCGATGATGATACTATCATGAGGTGCGACATCCAATGTGGGCAGTTCTCCACAAGTCAGTATCCTGCCATCGGCCATAATTTCCCAGGTAAACCGGAAATGATTGAGATTCGTAAAATCGTATTGATTCAGAATCATTATGCTTCCGCGATTCAGATCCACGGGTTTGATTTTGATATATTGATAGACTTTCTTCACTTCCCAGATGTGGGGTTTGAGAGATCGATCTGCCTGCAGGAGGCCGTTGGCACAAAAATTGGAGTCGTTGGGAACTCCGGCAAATCCCATATCTCCGCCATAGGCCCAGTATGATGTTCCCTCATCATTTCTTTTAAGAAAGGTCTGATCGACCCAATCCCAGATGAATCCACCCTGAAGATTGTCATAGGTCTCGATGGCATCCCAATAATCCTGTAGATTCCCCACACTGTTCCCCATGGCATGGGCATACTCGCATAAAATCAGAGGCCGGGAATCCTCCGACTGAGCAAACGCCACGATCTGATCAATGGTCCTGTACATGGGGCAGTAGATATCGCTGAGCCCTTCTCTACCGGCATCCTCACTCTGGACCGGTCTGGAAGGATCCCTCTCTTTGATCCATCGATAGGTTGCACGAAAATTTTCACCATAACCGGTCTCATTTCCCAGAGACCAGATGATCACAGAGGGATGGTTCTTGTCCCGTTCGACCATCCGAATGGTACGGTCCAAAAAGGCACCTCTCCATTCGCCTTTATCGGCCAATGTTTTTTGTGGATTGTAAGGATCGCTCCCGTGGGCCTCGATATTGGCCTCATCGATGAGGTAGAGCCCGTATTCATCGCACAGATCATACCATTCCACCCGGTTGGGATAATGACTCGTACGTACGGCATTGATATTAAATTGCTTCATTAATCGAATATCTTTGATCATGGAAGCTTTAGTAATCACCCGACCCGTCACCGGATCGTGCTCGTGGCGGTTGACACCCTTGATCGTTATCGGAATCCCGTTGACCAGAAGCTGCCGATTCTTGATCTCAATCCTGCGAAATCCTACTTTACATGAAACCACTTCTGTGGTTTTACTCGACACATCCAAGAGAGAAATCAGCAATGTATACAGGTGTGGGGTCTCTGCGGTCCACTGCTTTGGGTTCTGAACACGTGATCGAAAGAAAATCGACACCGCCCGGAGGATGCCGCTGTGACCGACCTGGTCAAATCGATAAGGGGGGTGGATAAATCCTTTTCCCCCACCAGTTGGATTCGGACAGAATAGTCTTTAATACTTTCCGCACGATTATTCTGGATATCCACATCCAGACTGAAATCGCCATCCCCATAGTCATCCGTGAGATCGGCATGGGCAAAGAAATCCCGTATAAAAATATGGGGGGATGAGAAGAGAAAGACATCCCGTTCAATCCCGCTGATCTTCCAGTAATCCTGACCCTCCAAATAGGCACCGTCGCTCCACCGATAGACTTCCAATGCCACAGTATTCTCTCCTCGACGGAGATATGGGGTAATATTAAACTCGGCCGGCGTCTTGCTGTCCTGACTATAGCCCACTTCCTGACCGTTGATCCAGACATACACGGCAGACTTCACCCCGCTGAGATGAAGAAACACTTCCCGATCCTTCCAACTCTCGGGAATGGTAAAGCTGCGTTTGTATGATCCCACAGGATTCCAATCGTGGGGTACCGAGGGCGGATTGGACGGAAAAGGATAAGACACATCGGTATAAATGGCCGTCCCGTATCCTTCCATCTCCCAATTGGACGGCACCCGAATGTCGTCCCATTGATTTACATCGAAACGATCTTTATGAAAATCAATGGGCCGATCGGCGGGCTTCTTCACCCAGTTGAATTTCCATAGACCATTCAAAGAAATAGTGTAGGGAGATCTCTCTTTAACATGCTTCAAAGCCGTTTTTGAATCCGGATATGGGATATAGGTACAATGAGCAGGTTCTCTATTTCGACCAAAAACACCAGGATTCTCCCAGTCATGTTGCTTTTCCTCTTGGGAAAACAAGTAACCGGAAAAGATGAATAGTCCGATGAATATCGACAGGCTTTTTTTCATATCATTCCGTGTATTCCGTGTGTTCCGTGGTAAACAATATTTTCTAATTGAATCCTTCGACCCGGATTGTTATGATACCATAGGCAGAGAGTTGTATTGGCCCATTGATGCGTTTGCCTTTATCTTCGAAGGGGCTGCTCAGGTAAAGT
>CAZYTI010000774.1:0-3095 GCA_964650065.1 uncultured bacterium | reverse complement strand
AAGAATTTAAACATTTATCAGACCATTGAAAAGGTGGGGTTCACCGAACGGATACCTATATGAAATAAAGAATTTGCCTGACAACGAGGTACTTCTGAATGATATTTTAAAGATAACCGATTTATTAGGCGTTGAACAGCCATCCGGCAGAAAGGGCGGTACAGGTTCTACCGTGAGATTTCAACATTATCTGTTAGAAGGTTATAAGCATTGGTACCAGGGGTATTTTAAGATTGATTTAATCCACGGCGGAAAATCCCAAAGAAAAATACAAAAAAGTAATTATGTGAAATACCTTATGCCGCCCTTATTGGAAATCATAAAGAAAAAAAGAGAAGAAGGTGAGATCAATTGAAAGAAAATAAAAAAAGCTTATCCTATTATCAGTCCCTCGATTATGATGTCATAATCGAGAAAGACCGTTACGAAGATGAAGAATGGTACATTGCCTATTGCGATGAGTTGGGTCGCGGCTCCTGTTATGGGACGGGAGATACGCCCCAGGAAGCGCTTGAGATGTTCCTGAAAGACAAGAATGCATTTATCGAAGAGCTTTACCGGGCAAAACGTCCGATACCCGAACCCAGACCGCGGGAAGATCAGGAAACTGTCTTAAGCGGGATATTTAACGTGCGGACAACACCTCAACTGCATGGTCTGCTGTCAGGGCAGGCAAAGAAGAGCGGCGTTTCATTGAATCATTATGTCAATCAACTGTTGGCCATGGGCGCTATGGTTGGTGAAATCAAGCAGTATTTTGACGGAAAATGCAATGCCCTCGAAGATAAGATTGACGCGCATCATTATCAGATGACCACTCAGATGATCGACTATCAGAAACACACCGTGGAAACAAGAAAACCGGACTGGGATCTATCGGCTAAGTATGAAAAAGATTTTATGAAAATTGCCTCATAGGGAGTCTTAAAATGAAACAGCCAAACATTTCACCTGAGAAATACCATGAGATTTTGGAAAGAATCGAATTGAGAGAGATCTGTTTAATAGAATCCAAATCAAAGGTGGACGAAGCAAACCGGGCGCCGAAACTTGAACTGATCATAAATGATAAAAACACCTTTTCCACTTCGGGTGATGAAATGAAAGTGATCAGCCGCTATGCATTTAAAGCCAAAGCTGAAGACCTTACCAAGCCTTTTGTAGAAATTGTTGTAAAGTTTCAACTGGTGTTCGACATTCGGGACAATGTGGAAGTGACAAAGGATTTCTTTGACGTCTACGAAGAGTTGACTCTGGGTTTTATGGTATGGCCTTATTTTAGAGAGTATGTGCAGAATATTTTAAATAGAATGAATCTGCCGCCATTGACTCTGCCGATGAGAAAAGCGGTGAAGGAGTGACAAGACAAAGCCGGAGTGTACAAAGATAGTATTCAACTAACGCGGATTTCATCCGGATGATTGACCTGCATGCTTATTTATCAATAGTTGCATTATTTATAAAAACTCATTGCATGAAAATCAAAAAGGCATTATATTGTGACAAAATGTCGGAAGATGTTTGCAATCCCCGACGTTTTGTCACTTTTCTTATAGTGTTTGACTGAGGTTACTTTGAAGAAGCGGGATCAAATTATTCACCTGATTAAAGAAGAAGGCATTTTGAGGCGTCGTGACCTCGGACGGCACCATCTTCATCCTGAAACACTGAACAGACTCGTGAAAAAGGGTGAAGTCATTCGTGTGGGGCGCGGATTGTATACACTGCCTGATATCGAAATTCAATCCGGCTATCAATCCTTTGTCGAAGTGACAAAAAAAGTTCCGCACGGCGTCGTCTGCCTGCTCTCTGCCCTGGCTTTTCATGAGATAACGACTCAGGCGCCATTTCAGGTCTGGCTGGCCATCGGTGAAAAAGCGAGGCAACCGCAGGTAGAGCATATACACATCCGGTTTGTTCGCTTCTCTCAAAAACTGCTCAATCAGGGCGTTCGAGAGTACACGATACAAAACAAACCGGTTAAAATCACCAATCCCGCCCGAACCGTGGCCGACTGCTTCAAGTACCGGAATAAGATCGGTCTGGATGTGGCCATGGAAGCGTTGAAGGAAGGTTGGTCGGACGGTCGCTTTACGATGGATGATTTGTGGAAATACGCCGAATTGTGCAGGGTGGCCCGGGTGATCCGTCCTTATGTTGAGGCGATTGTGTGAGTCGTGATGCAAAAAAGAACATGGCTGCCTCCGTGCACCGGCGGCTTTTAAATGTCAGCCGTGAACGTAAATATGATTTTAGCCGGCTCTGTATCCGTTATGCTTCTGAAAGGTTGCTCTATCGCGTTTCCGTTTCCGAATACGCGGACCGTTTCATATTAAAAGGCGCCATGCTCTTTGCTGTCTGGTCCGATTCTCCGCATCGCACGACCCGTGATATCGATTTGTTAGCGTACGGCAATGCGATTCCTGATCACTTTCTAAGTCTGTGTAAATCTGTCTGCGAGCTGCCCGTACCGGATGATGGACTTATGTACGATACACAAACCATTCAAATTCAGACAATCCGTGAACCGGATAATTATGGGGGATTCCGAATCCGAATGTATGCTTATCTAGGAAGTGCTCAAATTCCAGTGCAGATCGATATCGGTTTTGGGGATGTGGTGACACCCGAAGCACAGTCCATCGATTATCCGACCATTCTCGATTTGCCGGCTCCCCGGTTGAAAGCGTATCCACCGGAAACCGTGATTGCCGAGAAATTCCATACGCTGGTAAAACTGGGAATGGCCAACAGCCGTATGAAAGATTTTTATGATCTCTATATCATGAGTCGTTTATATGAATTGAATCAGAATATGTTATCTAAAGCCATTCTTGCAACGTTTGAAAGGAGAAATACAGAAATAACCGATGAGCTGCCCCTGGCTTTGACCCGGAAATTTGCAGTCGATGAAGACAAGTCCAAACAATGGCGTTCATTTCTTAACAAAAATAATTTACACGACACTCCGGAAGATTTCGGACTCGTGATCGGAGATTTGAGAGAATATTTTAGTAAAGTCATTTCATTTAAACGGTAGGTGTATATACGAAATGAACTTTGGAAAAAAAACATCATTTAGGGGTAACAACTTT
>CAZYTI010000773.1:0-3096 GCA_964650065.1 uncultured bacterium | reverse complement strand
TCTACTTCAGTTAAGAACGTGGTCCCGATCTGAACTGAAGTAGATTTTATCTGCTATCCACATGGGGATACGATCCGTACCATCGAAGTGGGTCAGATTTTTCTCCTGGTTGGTTTCCATATCATAGAGATAAACCTCCTGGGCCAGACCACCCTGATACCTTTTCCAGGTCCTGTTTTCTCGGCTCACCTTATTGTAGGCGATCTTTTTACCGTCTGGAGAAAAACTTCCCCCTGCAGCTTCACAGAGTATCAATTCCTCGAGACCGGTTCCATCCGGTGCGATGAGAAAGAGCCGCAAAAAACGGCTGAAGCTGTGACGTGCCGAACGAAAAATAATTTTGTTTTTCAGGGGATGCCATCCCACGACTTCATCATAACCGGGATGATACGTGACCCGTGTAATTTCGCCCCCGTGAGCATTCATCACATAGACATCGCCATTGCCATCGTATTCACCCGTGAAGGCAATGCGTTTTCCGTTCGGTGAAAACTTCGGGAAGCGTTCCTGACCATCGTGGATGGTCAATCTCGTTGCCACACCACCGTCGGCAGGAACCATCCAGATATCCTCACCGTAGACGAACACGACTGAATTTTCGTGGACATCCGGAAAGCGCATCAGGGGATTTCGCTCCGACGAAAAAGACTGAATCTTGGGACATATGAATAGCAGACAAGCAAAAAGTAATATCCATGTCCTGCCTACAGGGATCAAACATGCAGATCGAAACTGAAATTTTATCATGATCGGTCTCCTCATTCATTCAATTTTTATTTAAATGCTTTCACAGCTTGACGAATACTGTCGAACGAATCGAAAAGCGTGATCACTTTCGTGAGATCCAGTAGAAACATGACCTTTTTTGAAACGCGACAGAGGTTCATTTTGCCTTTAACACCTTGAACCGTGGAGTAACACGCCATAAATATACCCACACCATGACTGTTCATCCACTTTACTTTATTTAGATCAAGGACAACTTTTTTAATCCCCGCAGAAACGATGGCCTGTACCTGCTCGTGAACTTCTTTGGTTTCATCGCCGCCGATTAAATTGCCCTTCACCTTGATCACGGCAACATCATCAATGATTCTATACTTGACAGCCATAGTCACCTCTTAATTATATCCATGAACATCGTTCAATAAACGATAGAGATTTTTCCCCATGATTTTCTCAATATCCCCGGTTCCGTACCCTCTTCTCTCGAGACCTTGCCAAATGGTTTCCATACGTTTCGGATGATTCAACTCCGAAATGAAGAATGGCCAGTGAATTTTCCGGTTTTGATCCGGATAGTAATTGGCAAGTTCCTCTTCCAATTTACGCTGCTCTTCGATGGTATCAGGGATAACTCGGTGTTCCCTGTCACTTCCGATACCCACATGGTCGATTCCAGCAACCTTCACGGCATGATCAATATGATTCAGATAATCATCGAGATTATTCCGATCTTTTGATCCGATGAAAGGGTTGATCTGATACACGCCAATAACACCCCCTTTGTCGGCCAGGGCTCGAAGATTTGCATCCGTGGTATTTCTCAGATGGTCGTAAACGGTCTTACATCCAGAATGGGATATAATCACCGGCTTTTTTGAAAACTGGATTGCATCGGCCATGGTAGCCATGCAGTTATGGGAAAGATCGATGAGCATCCCTAGATGATTCATGCGGTCCAGCACTTTCAATCCGAATTCTGAGAGGCCGCTGTGGGTTCGTTCCATGCAGCCATCCCCCACGAGATTCCGTGTGTTGTAGGTCAGCTGCATGCTTCGGACACCTAAATTATTAAAAAAGTCCAACCTGTCGAGATCATCACCAATGGGTGTCGTATTCTGAAACAGATACATGAGGGCCAGCAGATCCTCATTTTTCGCTCTGTCGATATCCTCTTTTCGAGTGGCTATGATAAAATGATCTCTATGTTGATCGATATGACGTTCGTGAGATGCAATGGCATTGATTGCATCGTCAAATGCTTCGGGACCGTGCAGAGTCGGGTCACCAAGAGTAACACGCACAGTATTGATACCACTATCCAGAATCTCCTCGATGAGATCCATGGAATAGTCCAAACGGATCTCACCCATGGCATCGATGATGAGGGGCTTCTGTCTTTGATGAATATTGTGCTCCTTATTCATTCCCAATGCAACTGCGGGAACGGCCAAAGAGGACGTTTTCAAAAAATCTCGCCGGATCATCCTCACCTCCCTTATATATAGAATATATAAATATCTCCGAAAAAATGAAAATTTTAATTCTAAAACATATCTCCATTTGGAGTGCACCGACTGTGTCGGTGCTGGAAGCGACGCAGTCGCTTCACTCCAAAATAGATCCTCACATAGAAATTATCATCACGAAAATCTTTCAAGCTATCCATGTTAATCATGAAAGCCGATAAAACGCTTTATAATACGCCACATCCCCTTTTTGTAAATATTCGAGCAATTCCTTACCATAGGGAAATAGTGCAGGAGTGCCTCCGGTATGAATAAAAACCACGTTATCACTCTTTTTAAAGTATCCCTTCTTAATGAGATCGATTAAACCCGACATGGCCTTTCCCGTATAGACCGGATCGAGAAGGATACCCTCCTTCCTGGCCAATACCAAGATGGCATCGACGGTCTTACGATTCAGGACCCCGTATCCTTCACCCACATATTCATCAAAAACAATGACCTCATTCGGAGAAATACTAACTCCCAAACCCAGTGCTCTCAATGTCGCGTTGGTGATCTCGGCGATACTGTTCTGTCCGGAAACCTTATCACCACCGATACTGATGCCGATAATTTTTACTCTCGGATCGACTGCCCTGGCACCGGCACACAATCCCCCCTGCGTTCCACCCGATCCAGTCGCATGAACGATGTGGGTGATTTTTATCTTTTGTTTCTGGGCTTCATCGACTATTTCTAAAAACGCCTTCGTATAGCTTATGGCACCCAGGGGCTTCGTCATCGAGTATCCCACATGGGATCCTCCCACGGAAACGACATATGGATTTTGGCCCATTTCTTCTACTTCCTCGATCACCCTCTCAGCAGCACCTGCCCTGTCTTCGCCCGGTGCCACAAATCC
>CAZYTI010000772.1:0-3096 GCA_964650065.1 uncultured bacterium | reverse complement strand
GGAGAAAACATGCATCTGATATTCTGGTGAGCTGATCTTCTGCCTACTGATTTGCCGAGACCCTGATGTGCTGTTATAAGATTTATAAAAGCACATCAGAATATCAGCGCATCAGTGGCCAGGATACCAGTGAATCAGAGTATCAGGAGTAAGAATACATCTGATATTCTGGTATTCTGATTCCCTGTCCACTGATTTGCTGTTATCCTGATATCCTACTTTAAGTTTAAAAGACATCAAACCTGAAGGTCCAGGAAGCATGACAGTGAATTATGAAAAGAAATGGAGCATCATTGATGATTAAAAATCACATAAAAATCACGTTTCGGAATATGAAAAAACATAAGGGGTATTCTTTCATTAACATCACCGGACTGGCAGTGGGAATGGCAGTGGCCATGTTGATCATATTCTATCTACGCTTTGAATTGAATTACGATACTTATCATAAGAATGCAGACCGGATCTATCGAGTAACACGAAGGTTCGATACACCCACGGATTATCGGCCCCATTTTGCCCGGGTCCCTGACGCCTGGGTGAACAATCTGCCCGATGAATTTCCGGAAGTTGAAACACTGATTCGTTTTCACTATCAATACCGGATTGACCTACGCGTTGGTGAAAAAAAATTCAGGACTTCTCGGTGGTTCACCACAGATACTGATGTTTTCGATGTTTTTACATTTCCTCTTGTTCAGGGAAATCCTTCTACTGCACTCAAAGATCCCTTTTCGGTGGTATTGACTGAAGCCATGGCAGAAAAATATTTTGGATCGACCGATGTCGTGGGAGAGGAAATCATTCTTCTGGGCCAGCAAGGTGGAGAGTCGCAGACTTACAAAATCACCGGATTGATGCGGGATATACCCTCACACTCGCATTTTCAGATTGACTTTCTAGCCTCGTATCAAAATGAAGCAGCCAGACGTAATTGGGCGTGGGTATATGTACTTTTACAGCCAGGGACGGATCCGATGCTTTTGGAGGAAAGATTCCCCTTATTCATAGAAAAGTATTCAGATGCCGGGAATGCGCAAACAAGCTTTTTACACTTGCAGGCACTGAAAGACATTCATCTTAAATCCCACCTGGACAGGGAAATCGAGCCCAATGGGGACATACGGTATATCACCATCTTTTCGATTGTGGCTTTCCTCATCATGATCATTGCCTGTTTTAATTTCATGAACCTGTCGACGGCACGTTCAATGAGAAGAATGAGAGAGGTAGGGCTTCGCAAAATACTCGGGGCTCGTCGGAGTCAGCTCATCCGTTACTTTCTTAATGAGTCGTTGATTTTTTCTGTCATTTCGTTTCTGATTGCAATGATTCTGATTCTCCTTTTATTCCCTGCATTCAATGTGATACTGGACAATCGGATTCAGTTTCCAGATGTATTCGATGGATCGCTGTTACTGGGATTCCTGGGGCTCTGTCTGGCTACAGGATTATTTGCAGGCAGTTTGCCCTCCATTGTCCTGTCCGCCTTCCGGCCGTTGCATGCTCTGTCTGGAAGCAGAGGCACGGCCAAATCCGGTGCAGGCATTCGACGGGGTATGGTGGTCATACAGTTTATCATGTCCATCGCCTTGATTGTATGTACCCTGATCAGCGGTCGTCAGTTTTCATTTCTGCGCAATACGAAATTGGGTTTGAATAAAGATCAGATTTTGGCTACTCAGGATATCAACCCAACTGTCCGTGAGAAGTATCCGGTTCTCAAGAACGCGTTATTGGCCCATCCCGGGATCGCTGCTGTGAGTGCATGCATGGATGTGCCTTCCAGGGATATCCTGGACGCCGGCCCCTGTCGTGTTGAGGGGCTTCCCGATGATACCCAGGCACCTGTTTTGGCGGTCCAATCGGTTGATGCCAATTACTTCGATGTCATGGAAATTGAATTGATTGCCGGCCGCAGCTTTCACACCTCATTACCATTCCGGTTGCCTGAGTCGCAGAATCTGAATGACATGCAGTCACATATATTGAATCAGAAAAGGACGTATCTCATCAATGAATCGGCATTGGGTGTGTTTGGCTGGAACGATCCGGAGGAGGCCATTGGAAAACGGATCGATTGGAGAAACGCCGCTTTCCAAACCGATTATGGTGAAATCATTGGCGTGGTGAAAGATTATCATTATGCATCCATGCGATTGAAAGTGCGGCCGATGGTGACCATGTACGAACCATTATTCTTGGGTTGTATACTGATAAAAGTTCATCCGCAAAATATGGGGACTACACTCTCAAATATAGAAAATGTCTGGGACAGTTTATTTCCAGACCTACCGCTGCAGTATAATTTTTTGGATGATCTTTTTGCCGGACTCTACCGAACCGAAGAGCGACAAGGTCGGTTGTTGGCATGGTTCTCGACACTGGCTATTTTCATCGCTTATCTTGGATTATTCGGATTGGCTTCTTTCACTGCCGAGCAACGAACCAAAGAAATTGGTATCCGGAAAGTAGTGGGTGCTAAAGTCATCGATATATTAACCATGCTTTCAAAAGAATTTACGAAATGGATTTTTTATGCTGCCTTTTTTGCATACCCATTGGCTTATTGGGCAATGCACCGGTGGTTACAGGGGTATGCCTACCGTATTGCTATCCAAGTATGGCCCTTCGTAATCGCAACAGGACTCGCCTTTGTGATTGCGATTTTAACGGTGAGCTATCAGTCGGTCAAGGCCGCGTTGGCCAATCCGGTCGAAGCGTTAAAATACGAATAGTATTTTAACGCGTAGATCCGCCTTTGGCGGGTGAAAGCATTGAGATACGAATGAAGAAGGTAATCGGTCATCGGTGAATGGTGAGTGGTAAAAAGGATTTTCAGTAATATTACCGCTTGGTGACAATTTTTAACGATGATAGTAAAAGCGTCCCCAAGGGGACGGTGTGTCTATCATTGTAAATGCTAACGATTACTGGTTTCAGTTGCCTGCGACATTAAAATTGTAAACTTGAAACTAAAAAAAACTTTAAATCGCCACAAAACCAAAAAACCACCGAGAATAGCAGGTCAACTGGAAACCATGGTTGAACTAAGCCCCGCCCCGAACTGAAGGGCGGGGCAGAAATATCTGCAAG
>CAZYTI010000771.1:0-3099 GCA_964650065.1 uncultured bacterium | reverse complement strand
ACTAATATACAGATCACCGCTCCCGAGACAGTCGGGTCTTCCCATTCCGCAAACAATGATATAGCTTTCATCCGGAGCCACAAATGCATCGCCTTCATCATATTTGGTATTCACATTGGGTCCCAGGTTTTCAATTTTACTATAGTTGCTATTTTTCAAAACGGACTTGTACACATCCCTTTTTCCCAATGTATTATGGTGTTGTGTTGAAAAGTAGAGTGTTTCATCGGACGACAATGTGGGGTAGTATTGATTGTCTCCACTGTTCACTGGACCATCAATGTATACAGGCTTGCCCCAGCTGTTTTCTTTCCTTTGTACATACCATATATCGTATCCACTATTGAGTGTTGAACTACCCGGTACAGACCGAGTGGAACAAAAGAAGAGTCGAAGGCCATCGCTGGAAAATCCCATGTCAAAATCATGGCAATTAGCCGAGAAGGGGACAAGTGCAGGTTTTGTCCAGCCCTCCTTTTCCTCCGTCAGACAAAACATTTTGAACAAACCGCCTGATCTTTTTGTAAAGTAAAATTCTTTACCATCGGGTGAAAAAACGGAATTGAATTCACGCTCACCGGTTGAAATTATACCCGGAGCGAAAATCTCTGGGATTATGCCTGGTGGTTTTTGTCCGATGTAGGGTCCTTTTAATAATGGGAAATCATTCAGTTGACCACGGCTGGTCAATAGCAAAATACTTGTCAATAACATACCAAGAAGGTTGACCATGTGATGTTCCTTTTAGTTTAATTCTTCCGGTTTTAATTTTTCAATAATCCTCGCATCAACCCAGTATAAAGTGCCATACCCATTTTGCGGACTTCTATATAATTCTATAAGCTCTTTATACGATTTCCCCCTGAAAATAGATGGATCGTATTTCCTGAAGCTGGTGAAGAAAAGGTATTTGCCATCGGGAGAGAGGCGGGGTTCCAGTTCATTTTCGGGTGAATTGATTTCCGGTCCCAGATTAATCGGTTCACCCCAGGACTCATCCTTTTGTTTGAAACTGACGTATAGGTCGGTGGCGCCGTAACCACCGGGCCGGGCGGATTTAAAGAGTAAAAAGCGTTCGTCAGGGGTAACAAAGGGATTCCCCTCGAAATGACCGCTGTTTATCGTATCACTCAATTTTTCGGCAGCCAAATATTCCCCGTTTTCAAGACGTGATGTATAAATTGCCCATTTCCCCGGGCCTTCATAATTCGTCCGTAAATAAATGGTACCGTTTGTCGATATGGACGTGATTTGCTCGCTATGCTCAGTATTTAAGGGACCTTCCAGATGAACGGGTTTTCCCCAAGATGCTCCCTCTCTTTCGATCACCCACACATCCAAATCGCTTTTTGATTCCGATGTAGTAGAAACGGGACGCTGGGAGGAAAAAAACATCTTCGTGCCATCGGGCGAGAAGAAAGCGGAGTGATCATAATAGGGGCCGGAAAAGGGAGATGACTGGGGAGCCGACCAACGATTATTTTCCCTCTTAAGATAGATAAAGGTCTTCGATGTGTATTTACTGTCGGAGGTGGAATAATACAACTCGTTGCTGTCGGAAGAAAATATGATTCCGTTTTCATGGAATCCATGAGAGATGATGCCCGGTGCAAAGATTTCGGGTGTCATTCCTGGATGTGTTTGAGCTAAATATGGGCCTTTTGGAATTGGGAATCCATTATTATCAGTTGTACATGAACTGGTGAAAATCAAGCTCAAAAGAATGAATTCACTTAATAAAAGTTTGAGCTTCATTTCAGACCTCCATTATTTTAATCCATCCGGTTTTAATTCTTCAATGATCTTTGCATCTACCCAGTAAATATCGATACTTCCATTACCAGGGCCACTTATTATTTCAATTTTTTCTTCATAACTAAGCGGTTTTTCAGAATAGGGTTTGTATTTTGACTTAATACCAAATAGGAAGATATACTTACCATCTGGCGTCACGCTGCCAACATTCAACCAGTCGATTGAGTTGATTTCAGGCCCCATATGTTTGGCCTGTGTCCATGAGCCGTCCTTTTTTTTATAACAGATATAAATACCAGTGTCCTCTGTTCGATCTGACCTGAACATTAAATATCTCTCATCCGGTGCAATAAACGGGTCAACCTCATCCTGAGCGCTATTTACGGCATTACCAAGACTAACTGGTTCTGTATAACGACCACTTAAAAATTTGGACATATAGAGATCATTTTTTCCTTGACGATCGATAAAGAAATACATATTTCCGTTTGCAGCCAAGCTGGGGGCAAAAGCATGATCAAGAATCTTTATGAGTTTTGGCTCGCTCCAACCGGTCTTGGTCCTTTCTACAATCCAGGTATGGAATTTCTTTGAAGGCTCACCTTTTCCATTCAGCGGGCGAAGAGAGGTGAGAACAATTTTATTACCATCCGGTGATAAACAGAACTTCCCACGGTATTTTGGAGAAAAAGGGGCCACTTCAGGTTTTGTCCACACACCATTTTTTTCCTTCAAAACCAGTATCGTCCAAATCGGTTCACCTCCTAAAATGTAATAAAACTCTTTACCATCCAGCGTGAAAGAACCGAACAGTTCGTCAAAGCCTGTAGAAATAATCCCAGGAGCAAAAATTTCAGGCGTCATGCCTGGCGGTTTTTGCCCAAGATATGGCCCTTTTAAAACTGGAAAATCAGATACTTTTTTCTGTGCTCGTGAAATTCCAATTACAAAAAAAAGAATCATTAACAAGATAATTTGAGTTCTTTTGTTCATAATGAACCTTTTTTATTTTAAGTAATCCGGTTTTAATTCATCAATGATTTTTGCATCTACCCAGTAAATACCATCTCTCCGGTTTAATATAAAAATGTACTTTCCATCGGGTGTGATCTTCGTACAGAAGGGTAAGCCTCTGGGTAAATTCCATGAATCGGAAATCATTTTTCCTTCTGTCCATAAACCATCTTCTCTTTTAAAACTGATGTACAATCCGGAATTGGTGCGATCTGCGCGATTTGTTCTGTAAAAAATCAAAAAGCTTTCATCAGGTGCTATGCATGGTGAACCTTCACTGAATTCAGTACTAATTTGAGAGCTTAGCTTTTGAGGTGCTTGATATTCGTC
>CAZYTI010000770.1:0-3101 GCA_964650065.1 uncultured bacterium | reverse complement strand
CATGTCTGCACCCTTCTTCGATGACCTGGACAATGAAGGTTTACTGGATTTGATTATCGGTGAAAAGGACGGCAATCTCAATCATTATGAACAGGATGCGGCCGGTTCGGCAAACTTTACGCTGATAACGGATAATTACAACGGAATTGATGTGGGAGCTTACGCCACACCCTGTTTCATCGACCTGGATAGTGACGGTTTACTGGATATGATTACCGGTGAATATGATGGCAATCTCAATCATTATGAACAGGATGCAGCCGGTTCGACCGGCTTTGCTCCGATATCAGAGAATTTCCTTAGCACGATCGATGTTAGACAGTATTCTGCACCCTCCTTCACGGACCTGGGTAATGACGGTTTACTTGATCTGATCGTCGGTGAAATTGCCGGTGCGATGGTGCACTAAGACGAGGATGCCGCCGGGTCGGGAACTTTTACTATATTATAGCAATTTTTTATTTGTATCGATGTGTGAAATCTTTCAGCACCCTGTTTCAGCGACCTGAACAACGACGGTTTACTCGATATGATTGTCGGTGAAAAGGGAGGCAATCTCAATCATTATGAACAGGATGCAGTCGGGTCAACTAACTTTTCTCTGGTATCGGACAGTTTGAGTGGAATTGATGTGGGAGCCTTTTCTGTACCCAGCTTCACGGACCTGGATAATGACGGTTTACTGGATTTGATTGTAGGAGAAGATTATGGTGTACTCTATCATTACGAACAGGATGCGGCCGGTTCAAGCAATTTTACGTTACTATCGGACAACTTCAACACAATTAATGTGGGATCAAAATCAGCACCCTGTTTCACCGATCTGGATGACGACGGATTCTTGGATATGATTGTTGGTAAAGGTTATGGCAATCTTCAACATTATGAACAAGATGCAGCCGGATCAACCGGTTTTACGGAGGTTACTGAAAGCTATAGCAGAATCTTTTTAAGAAGAGAATCGAAACCAGCATTTGCTGATATCAATGGAGACGGTTTGGAAGATCTACTTGTAGGAGATCGTACCGGCGGAATACATTATTTCCGGAGGAATGAGGATACAGGCATCAAAGAAAACCGTATAAATTCGCTTTCATTTAAGCTTTTCAAAAATTATCCAAATCCGTTTAATCCGGTTACGACGATACAATATGATTTACCGAAAAGCATAAAAGTAAATATTTCGATCTATAATATGCTAAGTCAAAAAGTTAGAGTGCTCGAAAACAGGGTTCTGCAGGCCGGTTCCCATACTCAGTATTGGGATGGTAATGATGAGCACGGACATCCCCTTACAAGCGGTATTTATCTTTGTCGTTTGCAGGCAGGCGAATATAATCAATCACTTAAGCTCATATTAGTAAGATGAGCTCATGAAATAAGATTAGGAGATAGGTATAGGACTCAATGATATTGTAGCAATTTCAGCGGTCAGGACACCTATGGGTAAATTTGGGGGCACCCTTAGATATGTGTCTGCCTGTGATTTGGGAGCCGTCGTCGTTCGTGAAGCCTTGAAGCGGGCATCGATTTCGGGCGATGGGGTGGATGATGTCATATTGGGAAGCTGTCGTCAGGCAGGAAATGGTCCCAATCCGGCTCGGACGGCTTCGGTAAGGGGAGGTGTCCCCATCTCCGTTCCTGCTGTTACGATAAACATGGCCTGCCCTTCGGGAATGAGGGCCCTGGCTTATGCGAGCCAGTCGATTCGTCTGGGTGAAGCTGAAGTTGTCCTTATCGGAGGATTTGACAGCATGAGCACCATTCCCTATCTCATGAAAGGAACCCGGTGGGATGGCTTTAAGATGGGGGATAAGGTGTTAGAGGATGGGTGGAGTGACAGCGTCGATCCCCTGATTGGCCAGGGCATGGGTGCTACAGCAGAAAACTTATATGATAAATATAAAATTTCCAGAGAAGAGCAGGATGAGTTTGCGGCCAATAGTCATTTGAAGGCCTCCGTGGCGCAGAAAAATGGGTGGTTTGATGAAGAGATTGTATCCGTGGAAATACCGGCCCACAAGAAGAATCCTCCCATCAATTTTGAAAAAGATGAAACCATCAGACACGAAATAAGCGTCGAAAAAATGGCCACATTGAAGCCCGTTTTTCGTAAGGACGGCACCGTCACTGCAGGAAATGCCTGTCAGATGAGTGACGGGGCGACTGCGATGGTCGTTACTCATCGGGAGAAGGCGAGAGAATTAGGTCTTGCCCCGATGTTTTCAATCGTTTCTCATGCCCAGGTCGCTGTGGAACCTGAGACCATGGGTGAAGGTCCGGCTATAGCCATACCGGCTGCATTGAAGCATGCCTGCATGTCCCTCGATGAAATGGATCTCATTGAAGTCAATGAAGCCTTTGCCATTCAAGTACTCGCCAATGAGAGGATTTTAAACTGGAACAGGGAGAAGTTGAACGTCCATGGAGGCGCTATTGCGCTGGGTCATCCTACGGGAATCAGCGGTGCGCGCATCATGGTCACGCTATATTATGCCTTGAAGCGTCTGGGTAAAACCTACGGAGTGGCCGGTATTTGTGGTGGTGGAGGCGTGAGTATGGCGACGGTGATTAAAAGGGAGGTGTGAGAGGATAGGGGGAATAGAGGAAATAAGGGGTATAGGGGAAATAAGGGATATATTGGAAATAGGGGAAATAGGGGAAATAGAAGGAGTAAGGTGAAGAGACTTTTAAAAAAATGAAATAAGATAAGTCCGTTTCTATTATTTCCCCTATACCTTTATACCCCTTATATCCCAAAGGGTCCTATCTCAATAATTGGAGACAATATTCATGTCACAATCCTACAATAATATTTTATTCAAAAAGTCTGATCAAGTCGCTGAAATCACACTCAACAATCCACCGGTAAACATCATGACCCAGGCCATGATGGAAGAAATGATTTCGGTCCTCGATGATTTAACGGGAGATGATGATTTACACCTGTTGATTTTTAAAGCCGAGGGCAAACATTTTTCTGCTGGGGCGGATGTTGCTGAGCATACCAGAGCCAAATGTCCTGAGATGATTCCCGTATTCATGCAACTTTTTTACCAACTCAATCGGATTACATGCCCAACAATCGCGGTGGTGCAGGG
>CAZYTI010000769.1:0-3108 GCA_964650065.1 uncultured bacterium | reverse complement strand
TATTTTCTCAGACTCGTAGCAGATGCAGCCGCCATTTGCCGGGATGTTGACAATCCGGGCATTGCCTGTATGGGTGATTTTTGGCACATGACCTGGGAAGAAACCAGTGACATGGGTGCACTCATCTCTGCGGGTCCATATCTCCATCACATGCATATTGCCAGCAGAAAGAACAGAAAAATGCCGGGTGAGGATGAAGGGGATAATTATGTGGATGGCTTCAGGGGATTGAAAATTATAGGCTTTCAGGACTATGTCAGCCTGGAATGTGGATCTGTCGGGGATTCCAAAGAGACCATTCCTGCTGCTGCAAGACTCATGCGGGAACAGTGGGAAATGGCCTGATCGGGTTGGGGTTTTGGGAAAAATACTTGCTTTAATCTATGAAATCAGTTATAATAATAACTGGTCTCTCAGATCACCGATTCAAGGCTGAATAGCATAAAGATTCGTCCATATCACATGGTATGCAACTCGTTCTTGTGGCGAAAAAAATTGGTGATAATCTGTTTAAGGACAATGTGATGCTTTCCAAAATGAAAATGAGCGTTCTTCTTCTCCTTTTTCCGGTCATGGGTTTGTTGTGCTCCGGGTGCAGTATGACCAAACTGGCAGCCAGACAAACGACGGAGATCATGATCAGGTCGATACCCGTTTATGAACGGGAGACCGATATGCAATTGGCTGAACAAGCCATGCCGGGCAATCTGAAGATGATCGAAGGACTTCTGGAAGTCATCCCGGATGATGCAGAACTCCTATTCATCGCATCGTATAGCTATACCCTCTATACCACAGGATTCATGGAAGAAAAGATCGATATCGCCGATAAATCGTATGATTTTGAAAAAAAAAGTGCATTCATCCGCCAGGCTTCGGATTACTACCAACGGTCCATCTCTTATGGTTTAAAAGCGATCTCACTATCGAGAGAAGGATTTCTTGAAGCCTTCGAAGGAAATGTGGATCGGTTATCTGCAGAACTCAAATATTTTAAAAAAGACCATGTTCCTGTTTTGTTCTGGACGGCCTACGCGTGGGTGAGTCTCATCAATCTCAATACCAATGAGCCGGCAAAATTGGCGCTTCTGCCCAAGGTGGAATTGATCATGCAGCGGGTGATGGAGCTTGATGAAAACTATTTTTTTGGCGGTGCCCACATGTTTTATGGGGCCTATTACGGTGGTCGTCCCCAAATATTGGGGGGCGATCCTGACAAGGCCAGATATCATCTGGAAAAGGCCATTGAAATCAGCCAGGGCAAATATTTAATGACCAAGTTTCTCCTGGCCAAGTATTATGCCGTTTCTGCACAAGACCGGACCTTGTTTGAGAAAACTTTAAAAGAGATCATTGCAGCACCCCGGGATCTGTTTCCCCAACAAGCGCTGGCCAACCAATTGGCCAAACGCAATGCCGAGCGCTGGCTCACCTACGTGGATGACCTTTTTTTATTGTAAAGGAAAGACCCATGCAGTCCAAATTGAAATTTCTGACCGGTATAAGTTTGACAGTCTTTCTCATTACATTCTCCGGAGTCCAGGCACAAAAGCACACAATAAAATTTGCCACACTCGCTCCCGAAGGCTCTACCTGGATGAATGTAATGCGCGAATTTGATGCGGAATTGAGAAAGCAAACCCAGGGTGAAGTTGGCTTCAGGATTTACGCTGGGGGGGTTCTGGGTGACGAGTCGGATGTCCTGCGTAAAATCCGGATAGGGCAACTCCATGCCGCCGGTTTTACGGGACTGGGTCTGGGAAAAGTGTCGCCGGAAGTCCATATCCTGGAGGCCCCTTTCCTTTTTAGAAATTATGAAGAGATCGATTACATTTATGAACAATTTGGTGATATTTTTTCCAATGGTTTTACCGAGAAGGGGTATGAACTCTTGGGATGGGCGGAAGTCGGATTTGTCTATATTTTTACCAAGGCCCCTGTGACTGAATTGGATCAATTAAGGAAGGTCAAAATGTGGGTTTGGGAGGGTGAACCGGTTGCTGAAGCTACTTTTAAAAGATTCGGAGTGAAACCCATTCCTTTATCGGTCCTCGACGTCATGACCGCCCTGCAAACCAAAATGATCGATGGCGTGTATGCATCACCTCTGGCGGCCATTGCTTTGCAATGGTTCACAAAAATCAATTACATGATGGAATTACCCCTCAGCAATGCTCCGGGTGCCATACTCATTTCTCAGCGCATGTTTCAGAAAATACCCGAGGAATACCGAACGATCCTGAAATCCTTAGCACAAGCGTATTTGACGAAATTAACGAAATTGAGTCGAAAGGAGAACGAGGCGGCCATCCAAACGCTCAGGGACAACGGGATTCAAATTTTAGCTCTCGAGAATCCATCGACTCTGAATAATTATTATCAATTGGGTGCTTCGACCCGAAAAGATCTCGTGGGGCGGTTCTATTCACAGGATTTTCTGGACAAGATTGAAGCAGCCTTGCAAACATACAGAAATCAAAACGGCCAGTGATCCTGATGGAAGATCAACCAAGCAGACATTCGGTACAATCGTTTTTTCAACGTCTGGATCTCATCTTATCCCGCTTTGAGTTTGGCATCCTCATTTTGACTTTGAGCGGGATGGTCTTTATCGCCTTTATGCAGGTCATTCTCAGAAATTTTTTTAATTTTGGTATTATCTGGGGTGATACCCTGCTACGCCATCTCGTATTATGGGTGGGATTCCTGGGAGCCAGTCTGGCCACCCGGGAAGGGCGTCATATCAGTATTGATGCCCTGGCACGCCTGCTCAGCTCAAAATGGAGAATGCGGATACATGTTTTTACCAGTCTCTTTTCTGCCTTCATCTGTGCGTTACTGACGAGAGCGGCATACGTATTTGTGCGGGATGAGCGTGCTGCAGGAACAAAGCTTTTTTTGGGTATACCCCTGTGGTTATTCATGACCGTTATCGTCATTGGATTTATTATTATTACATTCCGGTTTTTATTAAAAACGATTTTTCCGTCCATTGCTATTGAGCGATCTTCTCAAGAGGAATAGTGTGGAAATTGCCTTATTCGGTTTCTTCTTTGTACTGATGGCATTGTTGGGAACGCCCCTGTTTATCATCATTGGTGCCCTTGC
>CAZYTI010000768.1:0-3109 GCA_964650065.1 uncultured bacterium | reverse complement strand
GTGCTGGGGATCATTGATTCTATGTATGCGCTGTTGTCCGGGGATGTCATGCACCAAATCGATCGATGGGGGGGGAGCCTCGGTGCCTGGAATGGTGCCATCGAACGGGTCCGGAATTATGTCATTGAACGACCCGGGTATGTGAGAATGCATATTCAAAAAAAATTCAAATTTGATGCGATTCTCAAGATACGCCTGGATGGGGTGCCGTTGTCAGGGGGCAAATTCAGCTGAACGGCCTGTTCATCGATGAATTTCCCTGGTCCGGTGATTATTTTTCAGGACTCTCTGTCACTCTTAGAGCGATCCCCAAGTCGGGCTATACCTTCATAGGATGGTCTGGTGTGGACGATCAGTATGACCGACTCCATGTGGCATTGAATCGTGATACCCTGTTTACAGCCATGTTTGAATCCATCCAGGCGCGAAGTTCGTATATTGTGATCAACGAGATTAATTACAATTCTGCTGTCGATCATGATACAGAAGACTGGATAGAACTGTACAATCCAGGAAAAGTATTTGTCGATTTATCCGGGTGGTCTTTGAAGGATAACCGGGATGATCACACGTTCATTTTTCCTGATCAGACCATCCTTCCCCCCGATCAATATATCATCGTGTGCCGGGATACAACCAAATTTTCAATCCATTTTCCAGATGTTCCCAATACAATTGGTAATTGTGATTTTGGCTTGAGCGGCAGAGGTGACCAGGTCAGGCTATTTAGCCAGGATAGAACATTGGTGGATATTGTGGGTTTCAACGACGGGCCTGCCTGGCCCACCAAGCCTAACGGAGGGGGACCTACCCTGGAATTGATCAGTCCAACATTGGATAATTCAGTCCCTGTATATTGGTCTCCTTCTTATGGTCATGGAACGCCCGGTTTGAGAAATCAGAGCCCTGAGCATTATTTTTTATCTCAAAACTTTCCCAATCCGTTCAATACTTCAACAGTGATTAGATATGATTTACCGGAACGATCCCATGTGAGCATTCACATCTATGACATCCGGGGGCGGCTGGTGCAGAGACTGGTCCATTCGCCCCAGGAAAATGGACCCAAGACGATCACATGGAATGCGACCGATCTTCATGGAGAAACTGTGAGTACAGGTGTTTACTTTTATCAAATTAAAGCCGGCTCTTTTCATGAAGTCCGAAAATGTCTGGTAATCAGGTAACCGGTGATGAGAAACATTAGCATTAAGAAAACTATTTTTATGCTTGGGTTACTCACTGTGTTCATTGCCTATGGCTATGCCCAAGACCCGCTTTTCATCAATGAATTTATGGCTTCCAATGTACTGTCGATTTCGGATGAGTATGGGGATTACGATGATTGGATTGAGATCTATAATCCCAATGGTTATCCAGTCGATATGGGCGGTTATTATTTATCGGACGATCGATTACAAATGAAAAAATGGCAATTACCTTTAGATCGACCCGATCTTACGATTATCCCGGCGCAAGGGTATGTTATCTTGTGGATGGACGGGCAAACTGAACAAGGGCCCTTACATGGATCATTTAAATTGACCAAAGAGGCTGAAACCATTTTATTTGTAGAAACCAACGGTATTCACCTGATAGATCATATCGATTATGATAACCAAACTACCGATATCTCCTATGGACGTTATCCGGATGGCTCGACCGAATGGGGGTATATGATGAAGGCAAGCCCCGGAGATTCCAATCACATGGGATATCCGGGATTTGCTGAATCGCCTGCCATCGTTCAAAATTCAGGTTTTTATGAGAGCGCCATCACAGTAGCCGTCAATCAATTCTTTTCTCAAGATACAGTTTATTATACATTAGACGGATCCATTCCCACTGAGTCGTCTTTTCAATATTCCGATCCTGTACCTATCGATCAAACTTCCATATTACGAGCTCGCTCATTCCGGGCAGGTTTTGCTCCCAGTAAAATCGTGACAAAATCGTTTTTCATCAGTGTGCAACATACCATACCTGTAATCTCTATTGTCACCGATCCTATTAATCTGTTCGATGATACGATGGGCATATACTCAAATCCCAGAAAGAGAGGAAGGGCATGGGAGAGAAAGGTCATCTTCGAATATTTTGATCATGGGGGATTGGAATTCAACATGGAATGCGGTTTGCGCATTCAGGGTGATACCGGCAGGAGCATGCCCAAAAAATCCTTCCGGCTCTTTTTCAGAGAGGGATACGGACACGGCCAATTGGAACACACCTTATTTCCCCATACCTCGGTGCGTTCATTTGAAAACATCGTGTTGAGAGCAGGATACGATGACGATTTAATGAAATATAATGGGACGCTTCTGAGGGATCCTTTGGCTACGGAACTCTGGCGGAGGCTGGGATGGCTGACTTCCCATAGCTTTTTTGCGATCCTATATCTGAATGGCCAACTTTGGGGGATCTACGATATCCGAGAGCACATGAATGAGCACTTCGTTCAAAACTATCTTAAATATGTCGATTTGGATATCATCAGGATGACCAAATATGACTGGACCCTTCATTATGGTCAGACAAATCCATGGGAAGCATTGCTGAGATTCTTTGAAACCCATGATTTTGACTCTGACAGTCTGTTTGCGCAAGCCTCATCTCTGTTGGATATTGATAATTTCACTTCTCTTCAGGCCTTTGTCCACAGTACACAGTTTCGCAGTTGGGTCTATGGAGCATTTACATTTCACGGGAAGCAGCCGGACACACCATGGCAATGGACCATTTGGGATATGGACCGGGCATTTTCGGATCTGACCTGGAATGGATTTTATTACTACGATCACCTGGAGCCTCTGTATTGGATTAATTTCATCGTCCAAAAACTGCTGCAAAACCAAAACTATCGTCATAATTTCATCAATCGACTGTCTGACCTACTCAATTCCTTATTTTTACCAGACTCGGTACTTCCCATCCTGGATTCTTTGGCTGTGACCATAGGACCTGAGATTGGCAACGAAACTGACCGATGGGGGAGCAGTGTTCAAAATTGGCAGAATGATGTGGATGCTCTGCGAAATTTCGTTCAGGCAAGACCGGCAATCGTTCACCAACAGATGATGGGATATTTTAACCTCTCTGAGCCTGTCCG
>CAZYTI010000767.1:0-3113 GCA_964650065.1 uncultured bacterium | reverse complement strand
GTCAGATAAATTATTTACCGTCAACAATAACTGAAGATGAAATGGTTGGGACCATAGCGGGTGCGTGGAGCCTTTGGTTGGGTGGTAATACGAGCCAGGATAGAATGGTTCCCATGCAGGGGACTGAATTTAATACCTGGCTTCAAACGATGCCATTGTCCGGGCTAACGCCTGAAGGGAAGGATGGGACTAACCCACTGACTTATTTATGTCTTAATGCCACCCGCAGGCTCAAATTGCCCCAACCGAGCATATATGTACGATTGCACGATGAATCGCCAGATGAATTGTATAAAAGAGCTGTCGATTGCATAGAGAATTCTGTCGGACCAGCCGTATTCAATGATGAAGTTATTATCCCTGCATTAGAAAAACAAGGATTTCCTCCTGAACATGCGAGGGATTATACTACTGATGGCTGCTGGGAAGCTTTTATCCAGGGAAAATCACAATTTAAATATGGGGTTGTTTCTGCACCGGAAGCTCTAATCAGAGCATTATTTCCCGGTCGATGGGACAAAGAAGCCATTACGATTAAATATAATGAAAAACTCGATCCTTTTAAAGATATGGATATTCCGGATCCATACCTTTTCAAAACATATGATGAATTGTGGGACTCGTTTAAGGAACAACTCAACAGGTACATTAAAGGCGCCATAGAGACCGTGGACAAAATGTGGGGCGATGGTCGCCTTTACGATATAGCGCCAATACCGTTCATTTCAGCATGTATGGAAGGTCCTTTAGAATCGGGCACGGACCTGACAAAACATGGATGTGATTATAGCATTTATACACCGTTTTTGGGTGGATTGTCTCATGCAGCAGATTCATTAGCCGCAATGAAGAAGTTGTGTTTCGAAGAGAAGGTTATTGACTGGACGGAATTTTTAAATGCGGTCAGCAAGAATTGGGACGGTAAAGAGAGCTTGAGACAGATGATTATATCAAGAGCACCTGCCTATGGAAATGATAACGATTACGTTGATGATATAGCCCGAAAGATTGTTGAATTTTATGTTGATAGTGTAAAAAAATATGGCGCCAATTCCAAAAACATGATCACGTTCAACCCGAGCGTGGGAACATTTGAGCACTATGTCTCATTGGGAATGGCACTCCCTGCAACTCCAGACGGAAGACTATCGCAAGAGCCGATCGGATCAAATTCTTCCCCGACAAATGGTAAAGCCAAAAACGGGCAAACCGCTGTGTTAAATTCTTATTTAAAATTACCATTACATGATTTGCCGACAGGGGCGCCGTTAGATTTAGGGATGGACGCAAGGTCAAATCATCTTTTAGAACCAATCATAAGAGCTTTTATTGAAAAAAGAGGTAATCTGCTTTCAGTTAGTATCAATGATGTTCAAAAATTAAAAGCTGCCATGAAAGAACCGGAAAAATATCGTGACCTTAAAATACGAATCGGCGGCTGGGAAGCCTTTTTTGTTGATTTGCCTCCTGTTTATCAGGAATGGCAAATAAAAAAATACGAACAATATGGCAGTTAATCTTGATGAACTCGTAAAATGTCAAGATTTAGACGATTTTGAAAAAAGCTCAAGATCAAGGCGTGCAAATCTTGTGAAATGAGGCGTACTTGCCGTACGCCGCAATGACGAAAGATGCAGCACAACGAAGATGTTGGACTTTTTACGAAGTCGTCAATCTTAAAAGGAAAGGTTTTGAATGCCCATTATACAATCATGGAGTATAACTAAAAAATGAAACACATACATTGCTTAAATGTTGAGGGCCTTGATTCACATGCAATAGGCTTGGAAGGTTCATCGAAAATGATCGTTAAGCTGCTATCGAACGATACAGTATGCATTGAAATTCAACCTTACGGTCATACTCCGGATCATAGGCATGATGACAAGGAAAGAATAATTCTAATGTCAGGTGAAGGTGAAATCAAATTAGATAAAGAAAAAAGAAACATTACAGCTGGTGACTTCATAGAATTCAGTCCGGATGAACAGCACCAGATACTAAACAATAGTGATGAAGTATTGGTGTTTGCGTGTTTTCGGAATCAAAAATAGGGGGTGACATATGCCTGCTAATAGCGAAAAAAATTATTATCTGCGTATAAAACCAAAATTAATGGAAAATATTGAAAAAGATGAAAAATATTATAAAAGAATTTTACATCAATATTTTCCGCAATCCAAAATAGAACAGCTGCTTAATGAAGCAAGAGTTGAGTTTGAAAAATTACTTCCTCAACTGCCATATATTGGCGGCGAGGCAAATCCTTTAGGCGGAGGTTTTATTGCAGCGTCCTGGAGCTTACCGTTTTATCGTGGTCTTGAAAAAGCAGGTTGGTCTCTTTATGAGATAGCCAAAATGAGTTATGAAAAAATGGAGCACGATATTGAATCAAAATCCTCGGATAAAAAACGTAATGTCAGAAAATTTTATTTTTCTCCCCAAATGCGTTTGGTAGAAATAGAAAGAGCCAAAGTATCAAAATCTGGAAAATATCCAGCTGATTGGGTGAGTGAATATGTAGAGGGAGATGGGAAAGATTTTGATTTTGGTATCGATTTTATAGAGTGTGCCATATGCAAATTTTTAAAACCACGAGATGCCTTGAAATATGTTCCTATTTTTTGTTTGGGCGATTACGCTACCTATCGAGCATTCGGCATTGGTTTTAAACGGACCCAAAAAATTATCTCCGGTGCGCCATTCTGTGACTTTCGCTTCAAGAAAGACTGGGAAACACCCAGAGGGTGGCCACCCGAACAATTGGAAGAAGAATTTTTATTTGAGAAAAATTAGTTGAAAGGTTCCCGGTCTTGAAGCTTGGGGATAGGAAGAGTCGTTTTTTTAGGAAAAGTGCCGAATAATTGGGAATTAAACTAACTTCTGACACAACTTTTTACATGGAAGGATGGAAAAATGAAATTAGACAAAGAGGATCTGATTAAGCTTTATCGCTGTATGGTCCTTGCGAAGCGTGTGGATGAGGCCCATGTGGCTGCTCTTGCTTCGGGGAAGTTAACGAGCTTCTATCACAGCGGTCAAGGAAATGAAGCAACCGGAGTTGCCGGCACCCTTAACTAGAGGAAAGACGATTGGGTGTGTGGTGCTGCTAG
>CAZYTI010000766.1:0-3114 GCA_964650065.1 uncultured bacterium | reverse complement strand
CCCTCCATCATGATTCGTAAGCGGGTCTGTATTTCCTCATGACATGCTTTATCAAAGATATCATTCAACGACATGGAAACAATTTTATCATAGGGATATCCACACAACTTGAGAAGCTGGGGATTGGCGTCGAGAATCTCATGGTTTGGATTGATTATGGCGATTGCATCGTTGGTTGAATTAAAAAAGGCCTGATATCTTCTGGCAAACACGAGGGTAGGATCTAAAGGGTGAGTCGGAGATTTGATACGATCGCCATCCCTGGCCCCGGGCTTTCCCTCCATGGAATCCGGCTCATTTTTCATTTGGCATCTCCCATCGAACGAACACCTGTTGTCATAAATTAACCACAGAGCACACAGAGAAATTATTAATATTATTTATATGACACAATAAAATCTCATCTTCCCTCTGTGTCCTCTAAAATGATTAATCGATTGATACCATCTTTTAACTTTTCTACTTAGAAATATTTCTTAATTCAAACTCAAAGGCCAATGCTTCTTCATAAGGTTTCCAGCAATCCTGGGTCTAATTTGAAATGTATTTCTATCCCACATTAAATGATATATCTTGTAATATCTTTATGAGGATATTCATTTTTAGTACACAAAATTCTTCTCTGTGAACTCTGTGGTTCCTGTGGTTTTATGTCTTTCTCTCTTTCTTCAATCATCATCAGTCTTGAGAGGATAAAGGGACATTCGGATTCAACGCCTCGACGAGGACTGGAATACCAACAGGCTTTGTCAGGATTTTATATTGACTCGTTTCAGTAGGATACGCATGAGCTGATAGAATGACCAGACGCAGTGAAGGATACTTCGCCGAGATCTGATCTGCTACCCAGAACCCGTCCAATCCCGGCATTCTGGCATCGATGACCACACCATCTACAGGGTTTTCTTTCTCTTTTGGGCTTTGTAAAAACTCCAGGGCTTCCATACCACTACTGGCTTCATAGACGTGATATCCACTGGTCTCAAGGCCGATAGCCAACGACCGACGGAAATTTACGTCATCATCCACCAACAGCACGCTCCTCATTTCCATTCCTCCGATAATCTCGTGACACCCATCACGCTGTCACCTTAACACTCAACCTTCCCCTGGTCTCAAAGACTGTTCGGCAACCAATTTATTTACAGTTTTCGCTAAATCCTGGATTTTGCATGGCTTTTTAAAAAATAGATATCCAGCCAATTCCTCGGGCAAATCAAAAGCCGAAATGACAATGACCGGTATATCAGAAAATTGTTTGTGTAGACGCATCACAAACTCTCCCCCTGTCATATCCGGCATTCGCACATCTGTAATGACGATATCCGGACACTTGTCATTTGAATAATGCCGCTCCAGATAGGCCAATCCCAGCGAAGCATTCTCAGCCTCGGTAACCGAATACCCCTCGAATTCCAATTGTATCATCAGAGACCGGCGGAAACTAAGATCATCATCAACAAGAAGAATGTGCTGCATTCATCCAACTCCTTAAATCATTCAAAGATATAGATAAATCCTATATCAATTTTTATGCCAAATTATTTTTTATAATTTTTTTGATGCCCAAATAAACACCGGAGTCTAATCTCTTATTTTTAAATACTTTTGGGCAGACATATAATTACATATCGTTTCTGCATCAAAAAAATTATAAAAAATATGTTCAATTTCCGTCTAGTTCCGAAAAAGATTTTAAACATTATTCATCATAGCCATAGGTCTTCAAACGGGATATCAATGTCGTCCGCGAAATTTTTAATATCTCGGCAGCTTTCTTTTTATTTCCATTCGTCTGATTTAATACGGCCAAAATATATCGTTTAATAATTTCTTCCATGGGTAGATTGCCATCGACTTGCAAATCACCATGACTTTCAACTGCTTTCTGAAACCTTGGAGGTAGGTCGGATATGCCAATCTCGTTGGTCTTCGTAACAATGAGGGCATGTTCGATGGTGTTTTCGAGTTCACGAACATTGCCGGGCCACGAATCGTTATGAAATAGACGATAGACTTGGGGATGCAGTCGGGGTATCGGTCTATCCATACGCTTGGAGTAGAGTTCTAAAAATCGTCTGCATAAAACAGGGATATCTTCTTTTCGATCTCTCAAAGGGGGAATATCGATGATCGCCACAGACAGGCGATAGTAGAGATCTTCCCTAAAAGTCTTATTTTCGATGTTTTCTTTCAAATCTTTGTTCGTTGCAGCCAGCACCCGAACATCACCTTGCCGTTCCTGGACTTCCCCGATACGTCGGAAACGACCATTATCTAAAAATCGTAAGAGTCGAACCTGCAGTGCGGGTGGCGCTTCGCCAATTTCATCCAGTAACAAGGTTCCACCATCCGCTTCTTCAATGAGACCCCGTTTGTTCGTTGTTGCTCCGGTGAACGCCCCTTTACAATGTCCGAAGAGCTCACTATCCAAAAGTGTGTCTGAGAATGCGCCACAATTCACAGGGACAAAAGGATTGCTCCTACGCTCACTCATTTGATGAATTGCCAAAGCCACCAGCTCTTTTCCTACGCCGCTCTCTCCCTGTATAAGAACAGGTACCGCCCAATGGGCCACCAGAGACACTTGATGCATGACTTCCTGCATTTTTGTACTTGCGGCTGTGATGTCGTCGAAAGGATAATGATCGGCCAATACCGCTTGAAGATGCTTGATTGTCTTCTTTAACTCCATTTGACCCAGGAGCTTTTTCAGTACCAGCTCCAAATGATCCATAGAGAAAGGTTTTACGATAAAATCGAATGCCCCTTGTTGCATCGCTTCCACGGCTTTGGCAATGGTGCCATGAGCACTCATCAATAAAACCTCAGTGTACGGGCTTAACTTTTTGACTTCCCGTAAAACGTCTATCCCGTCTGTTTTTTCCATGACCAAATCGGTTAACACAATATCGTAAACATCTTTGGTAATGAGATCGATCGCCATTGCACCGTTGGCAGCGTCATATGTCTTATGCCCCCATTCTTCCAGAGCGATGCATAAACTCCGACGAAGATTTTTTTCATCATCCACCACGAGAATGTTGGCCATCATCTTTCCTTTCTACAGGAATATCCACGCGAATGGTTGTCCCCTGCCCCTCCGTACTACTC
>CAZYTI010000765.1:0-3115 GCA_964650065.1 uncultured bacterium | reverse complement strand
CCGAATTCGTCAAGGCTGAGGAGGAATGGCGGGCAGAGCGGGATCGCCAGATGCAGAGTCCCACGAGTTGGTTGACCATCGCAGGTCTCCTGTGGTTGGAAGAAGGGGAAAACACCTTCGGCACGGATGCCAATAATCCCGTCCGGTTTCCTGAGGGATCAGCCCCACCTATTGCCGGAACATTTATCCTTAAGAATGATCAGACACAGGTTGTCTCTTCCTCCGCCGCCGAACTTAAACACGAAGATAAGGTCATCCAGGAGATGGTTTTAAAATCCGATGCAGATGGGAGAGCGGATCTCATCAGCCTAAACGATCTTCGATTCTGGGTCATAAAACGGGGAGACCGGTATGCAATCCGATTGAGAGATCTCAATGCACCCCGCTTCAAAGTGTACAATGGCCTACATTTTTTCCCCATAAACCATAATTTTAAACTCAAGGGGGAATTTGTCCCCTACACACCACCCAAGACGGTCGAGGTGGCAACCGTCATCGGAACTACAAATATCATGACCTCTCCCGGATATGTCAAATTTGAAATTGATGGAAACGAATATCGTCTCGACGGTTTCGGCACACCTCCCCAATCCGAGAGTCTCTTCTTCGTCTTTAAGGACGGAACCAGTGGAGAGGAAACCTATGGCGCCTCCAGATTCATGGGCGCCCAGGTGTCCGAAGATGGCAGTGTGGATATGAACTTCAACAGAGCATATAATCCACCCTGTGCCTATACCCCTTATGCGACCTGTCCCCTGCCGCCACCTCAAAACGTGCTGGATGTTCGGATCGAGGCCGGAGAAAAGAATTATGGGACAGGGCATTAACAGTTTTTGAAAGTGCCAACCCCCGCCCCACAAAAGAGACCGGATGGGTGACATGGAATTTCGGATGGACCGACTGGGATGACGGTCTGGTATATGAAGATTTCTTCGCCGGCTTCAGATATGAAAAAGAAAACGGCGAGCCGAGCATCGAACAAGACACGGATTCGGGTCCATGGAGCGCTCCTATATCTATATTGCATCAGAACAATGACCATATGTATTAGATACATATGGAGACGGGTGGCCCGGGAATCTGGGTATTCGTTTACATGGTCCCTTTATTCGACCCAATCTGAATCCAATGCTTTTTGACGAGATGAAGACCCAGGCTGTAATGGTAATCGCTTTTTGTTTTTCCTGTATCAGGTTTCTGCCACTGTGTTTCAATCCACTGAAAGAATGGACAGGCCTTTCCAATGATTTCGAAATCCTGCTTCCAAAACTGATGCATAATAAGAATGCCAACAGAATCATAATTCGCCCCTTTAAACCAACACTCATCTATAATTAAAAACAAATGGTAATATAAAAACAACAATTAACGACCAAACAAAATATGAAGGAAGATAGTATGTAGAATATTTTTCAATTTTAGTTGAATCCCCCTTATTTATAAAAAGAAATTTATAATAATTAACGAAAATAATTACAAGATGAATAAAAGTTAACAAATTAATTCCAATAATTACTGTCCTATTAGGCGTTAAGCCAAAATTATAAATCCGATGAATTATAGCAATTACAGCAATAAGATTTAATGTGATTGTTAAAGCAACAAGAACAAAATGAATGTATTTCATCATTTTCAAAGATTCTGTATCTAATTTTTTTTGAGATATAATAAATATTAAAATTGATAGAACAGATATTAGCATCATATTAAAAACAATTAATAAATCTCGATCATTAAGTGGTAGCTTTTTTTGAAAAAATATTGAAATCAAGAAAATAATTAACGTTATTGCGACTATTGGTGAAAAAATATTTGACAAAAGTGAAGACATTTTTAATTTCACATCTTTTAAGTATTTATTTATTAAAAAAGCAACATATACACACCCTATCATTCCAAGAGGAACAATATTTTTAAAATAAAATTCGGATATATCCAAATTTATCAGTTTAAAAAGTTCAATTGTTAGAACAGTTAAAATTCCTCCTATAATCGCTAACAATGTATACCATATTATCATCTCACCAATTAACAATAAATAGTCAAGTGCTAAAAGTGGTTTTTTAACTGGATTCCCAACATATGACAAGCCAACCACAGTAAAGAAAATTATTGATAAATGCATATATGCATTATTGATACTGTCAGGTCCATAACTTGGAATATGAATAATATATATACATGAAATTGATAATATTACAAATGAAGGAAGTAGCCATTTTAGATTTATTTTATTATTCAGCATTATGAAAAAACAATAAATAAACACTACAAAGAAAGGAAAACACTTAACTAAAGAATTTATATCGTCAAATCCATTAACATTGATAAACGCAATTTTATAAAAAATCCAGGAAACAGCAGAAAATATCATTATTGTAATTAAATCTTTTTTTAAGTCAGAAAAAACATTTCTTTCTGACTTAAAATTTAATCTAGCATCCCAAAATTGTAAAACTAGATTTTCTGGATTTTCTGCAATAAGAATTTTAATTGATTTTATAAACTCTTTTTTATCTTCCCTATAGAGCATTTCCAGTTTTTTAGGATTATTGAGATTCATTTTTATATTCTCATTAATATTCATAATTCACCTCTGTGATTTCCTGTGACACTCCGTGGTAAACAATTCATGTCTTTTTACTGAAAAAAAGTGTACTCCCAGAGAATAAAAATAGTATCATAAACAGATAATGGGCAATGATAAAGATATTTTCATCTTTCAATACGAGTTCGCGTTCTTTCCGGTTGGGAGGATGACGATATGTGTGGAATATCATAATGAACATGAGAATATGAAAAAATCCATGTAGCAATAATAACAGATATAGAATGATCCACTCCCCCTGCGTTTCCAATCCCATCTTATACTCCTTGCCGATATCATTCAGCATGGCATAATCCCCCATCATGGCAAACAGAGACAGAATCCCGATAAATAATAGAATTATCCTCAGAACATTCACCTTCTTGTGGTATTGAAATTGAAAAAGCAGCGCGATAAATGATGATACATGAAATAGAAATATCAAAAGAAAGCCGATCCATACAAGACCGCCCATGTGTTATTCCAATCTTTCTCACTTCATTTTTTATATGAAATTGTTATAAATAT
>CAZYTI010000764.1:0-3118 GCA_964650065.1 uncultured bacterium | reverse complement strand
ATCGAGGGTTTTCATTTTTCCTGATATTATATTTCTATAATATTTTTCTACTTTTTCACTGTCTTCCGGATGTATGCGATCTAAATCAGTGAATAAATATTTACGAGGTAGAGGACCAATTAAGGTTTGCTGTTCCGGATTTTGGTAGATGATTTGACCCTCTTGATAAATAGAAATACCCATGATGGAATTTTCTACCAGACTCCTGAAACGTTCTTCACTTTCCTTCAGTGCTTCGTCTATCTGTTGATGTTTTTCTTCAAGTTTAATATTATGCAAAGCAAATGCAACATCACCAGCCAATTCTTTAAATAAGTTTTTCTCATCCTCATCTGCAGAACGATTTTTAGGTACAGAAGCACTCAACAGACCATATATCCTGTCCCTATATTCGAGGCGGATGACCATTGCACTTCTACCGGCATAATTTTTTGATAAGGGACAATCAAGACATGTAGAAACAGGTTCTTCTATCACAAATATATCAGGATTCGGCAGTGCCTCACGTCCGCAATAGGTTAAATCGCCCTCCTCAAATTTTCTAATCATGGGTAAAAATGCTTCACCCAGGCCGGCTTCTGCTGTCGAAATCAAACGACCCGATCCATCCAATAATGCAATCCAGGCATTATAATAGCCCCTATTCTCAATAAGAGTATTACAAATTCCTTGGAGCAGTTTGTCACGATCCTTTTCCTTAATGAGCAGTTGGTTGACATTACGTATCGTATTTAAGACAAGATTTAAATTTTTGATTTTATCCCATTCGCTTTTCATATCGGTTTGGGACCTCTATAATGAATTATTTATTAATAAAAGATAGTATTTAAAACCATATATGTCAATCGGTATTTGTATTGATTAGACGATCTGTCTGGGGTTGATTGTTCCGGTACCCATCAATAATCTCTTTAACGGAAAGGCGTGGGGTTGATTTAGTCCATCGTCAGGCTGTCTCCCGATAAGTCGTAATTCAATCAAATATTTTATGTCGGACGTACTTTATCAACCCTACCCCCCTCACTGCCCATTTATACCGAAAGCATTTGCCAATAGAACCTGGAATTGCCTTCGCAGAACTTTATAAGAAAAATGGCGCAAAGCAAGTGCATAGTTGAAGCTGCATAATTCATCTTGAATTGCCTGATCATCTAAAATGCGGCGAGTATCCTGAAGAGTTTTTTCGGTAATATAATCATCAAATTCAATGACCTTAAATCCTTTTGGCCGAATATCCGTTGCGTAAATCGCGTAATTGTTGACCACAATCGGTTTTCTGTAATAAAGAGCTTCCAGAAATGCATTTCCAAAACCTTCAATCAGGGATGGATAAGTAACCAGGTCAGCATGAGGATACGCATCTGAAAGACTGTAGATTTTCTTTCCATCCTCAGTTGTACCTCGGTTTTCACCAAATCGCTCTGAAGAAAAAATTGCCCGAACGCCCATCCGTTCTGCGAAATCGGCCACTCTGGCTTCATATTCATATCCGTCATCACCTGAGGCATGGGAGATGACGAGGCGGGCTTTTCTCCCAAGGCGGCTGACCAACTCGATGGCATGCTCAATCCCCTTTCGTTGAACCACCCTGGTTGGTTGTAGTATAAAGAGTTCATCAGGCTCAATTCCGAGGGCCTCGCGCAAATCCGAGGAATACTCATCCGACTCAGGAGGAGGGTTTTCAAAATCCATCACATTGGGTATAATCGTAGATCTGACGCCCACTCGGTGAGCCAATTGGTGACTGGCCGAGGAGTTGATTACCACATGTTGAACAGATGATAAAGTCGGGGGGACGGCCCCGGTAATATAGTCCCATATGGAGTTGACCAAGAGCGGCTTTCGCTCCCAGGTGAAATCGTGATGGTGAGCTATTGTATGTATGCTCGTTTCAGCGATAAGCTCAACAAGGGCCATTGAGAGCGGAATATTTAGTGGAAAAGACAATATGTTTTGGGGAATAATTAAATCAATTTCGAATTTTCTTATGAACGAGTAAAGATGTTCTTTAAAAAATTCTCTTCTTGAATGAATCCATCGCGTTTCCTCTTTGGTCCGTTTGGTTGAACTAAAAAATTTCGAGTAGTATTTGCAGTTTTCAGGTTCAAGGAAATGGGCTTCTTCAACCACCATTGAACGTTCAGATGGACGATCGGATAGGCCGGAAAAGTAATAGCACTTGTGTCCCATTTTTTCTAATACTTCAGCCCATTTAGAAGTCTCTAAAGAAACCCCATCTGTTCCTTGAAATCGAAAAGAGATGAATCCAACAGTGAGCGATCTTTCTAATGATTTGGCCATAGCTGCCTCAAGTTAATTTAGTATGATTTCCCGCACATGGGATTGATTTATTCCATCCGTCAAGCTGCCTCCCGATACATTCATAATTCAATGCCTGAAAGCTTCACTCATTCCTTGTTCAAACATTTCCCGCAAGATCTGTGTTTCAAATATCTCCTGATCAGATTTTGGTGCTCCTTTTAACCAATTTTCTGCATATGCTTTAATGTCCTTATTTGCTCTCTTTGCCTCATCACGGCCTGCTATTCGAATGACAGGTTTCATCCAGCGTAATCTCCATAACCAGGCCGGTCTACGGTTATAAGTTGCACACCGGCTTCAGCAGTCAGTTTTTCATCCGGATACCTAGCAAGTCTTGAATCCCTAAACCATGATGAAAGATCACGGATTTACCGTTTTTATCACCAAACAGCTCATATGCAAGTTGGCGTCCATCCTTTAATTCAAGACTGTTCATTTATTGATCTCTATTGTTGATGAACATTGCTAATCAGCCGCGCGGCTTTTTGCGTAGGCTGCACTAGCCTTGTTAGGTGGAATTGAACGGATGCTTACGACGGATCGACTGAATCACTTCGTCAAGCTGGTGAAGAAAACGTGATCGGTCTCGCGGCTTTAACGGTGGAGGCCCGCCCGATATCTTTCCTGCGTCACGAAGTTCTGACAACAGGTCCCTAATCGCGACGGCTGGGCCGATGTTATCTCCCGTGAACGGCTTTCCGGACGGACCAATTACACGTGCGCCTTCCTTCAGGCACCGGCACGTAAGCGGAATGTCAGCGGTAACCACGATCTCGTGAGGTTGTACGTCTTCGAC
>CAZYTI010000763.1:0-3119 GCA_964650065.1 uncultured bacterium | reverse complement strand
CTGGATTTTTAATTCTTCACTCTTCAATTGGTCTTCAGCGAGAACGCTCATACTATTCTTTACCTTTTCCGCTAATTGCTTTGCAACGTTTGGAAGCATATCCTTGACATCTTTGAGATACAAGACGACAATATTATATGCATTGATGGCTGATCGATTATAGCTATTTTGGACTAGAAACTCAGCATGAGTAGTACAAAAAGCCGTCAAGGAATCTGTTAATTGTTGAATCTGATCTTTAACCGTATCTTTATCATTTGCCTTGGGATGTTCGTAAGCATTTTTGAAATATTCGTAAGCAGTCTCGTAATCAATAGTGGCAAAAAGAAAATATTCTCTCTTATTTGTTATATTAGAATCCATGGCATAAATCTCATACCACTTACTACCGAGCTTATTATTATCATCAAGCTTAAGTCGTCCTAGTCCAATATCACTGTAAGCCAGGGAAGCCATGTCGCTATTTTTATTACGAATAACTCCTATCTTACGCCATAAATCACTCGTACCAAGAATAGTAACATCTGCCAAGGCACCCTCTAATTTCCCTGTTGCTTCTTCAGCAGAATCAGAAATGAGATTGTTCATCTCTATCAAGATTGATATAGCGTGGTCATACACCTCAATAGCTTCTGAATTATGTAAATTTTGCATTAGTTGTTTTGCTCGGTGGATAGATAACAGTACAATAATATTTGCTACTTTACCAATTGATTCTTCCGACTTTTGTTTTCGAGTAGAATCTGCTTTGGGATGATTATAGGCTTTTTTGAAAAAGTCGTAAGCTATCCAAAAATTTTTTATTGCATCATTAAAGTCAAGATCATTGGGACCTTGATTATACAACTTGTAATAACCAGTACCAAAGCTAGAGTAGTATGCTCCGGTATTATAATAGGCCAGAGGCGCATATTTGTCGCTTGGATAGAGGGTTACCATTTCTTCATTGAGCAAAAGATTTATTTTATCATACTTCGACTGAGGGGAAATCCTTAGATATTTATCGTCTTCCCACGTTTTATACCTATTTGTAAACCATTCCAATTTATTAATTACATCATCGATATTGTCTTTCGCTGTGGCAATAAAAGATATTATTTTTTGTAATGCTTCAGGAGAAATTTCATCGTCATTTAAATCCATATTCAAGACCTGATCAAACTCTGATAAAGCATCTAAATTTTTAGCCGGCTTCATGCTTATATAACATATTCCCAAATAATAGTGCCACCTTGCTTTTCCGGGAGAAAATTCTTTTATCAATTTTTCAAATTCTTCGGCAGCCCTAGTATAATCTCTTTCACTGTAATACGTATAAGCTATAAGAAATCGGGCATCTTGATAATATTTCCCAGAAGGATTTTGAATATACTTCTCCAAATGTTCCCTTGCAATCTTCCACTTCCTTGGAAATGCACTTGGATTTAACCAAGTAGCGGCATCCCCAGCAAAGTAATAACATTCATCAATAAGCTCCTTTGCTTCCTCGGGGGGGGCCTGATATTTCATTATCTCTTGAAATATCACAACCGATCTGCTAGCCTCCTCATAAACTTTTCCACCTGGAGTTTGCAAATCTTGAAGCAGGGAAATACTTTTGTATCTGATATATCCTAATGCATGTAGTATTTCAATCAGGCGATATTTATCTTCGTCCAAACTGCTATTGTATTTATTTGCAACAGCATTAATTACATCTTCATCTGGAATATTTCCAGTTTGATCCCTCTGATATCGAATCGGAATCTCTCCGACTTGTTTTACTATATCAATAGCATTATCTTTTAACTCTTCCTTGTCCATCTTTTCTGCAATGAGTTTAGCAATCCTACAACCTGCGTCAACAATCTTTCGATCCTCGTTAATTCCCTTAATATCTGGATTTTCATTATAATATTTCCACAATTCCCGAAACATATCTTCAGCTTTTCCAGATTCTCCTAGATGTCCGTGGCATAATCCTTTATGGTAATACGCATCTATCTTATCCGTTTTGTTCTTTCTCGTATCATCAGGAGTATTATCAATAAGATATTGGTATTTAGGGATTGCTGATTCATAATTCTTATCGTCGAAATATAGTTTTGCTAAGAGCCGATTAGAATTATATTTTTGATCAGATTTATTCGTTTCTAATTCTACCACTTTCTCAAAATTTGTTATCGCTTCTTGCTTGTTAGATTCGGAATCTTCAATCTCTATTATGTTAAAATTAGACATCCCTAAGAGATAATGAATGTTTTTCTGCATATCTTCATCTGGACTAAGTGTATCAAGTATTTTTTGGGCTGTCGTGATAGATTTCTTGTAACATGCTATTTTATCATCATTAGGTTTCCTTTGGGTTTTTCCTAACTGATAATAGCACGACGCAATCTGATACTTTGCTACTTGAATATATTCTGCTATCTGGGTATTTCCAGTGAAGTTTGAAAAGCCGCTTATGAAGTTATTATATTCAGAAATAGCCCCGCTTTGTTCTTCATATTGACCAACGTTATACAGAATATGTCCTAGCTTCAATTGAACTCTAGCTTTTTCTTGAGGATCCGAAATCCCTGCGATGATTGGACGAAGTTTCCTAATTTGATCATCAACAGTACCAAGCAATGTTTGTTTGACATCCGCATAGTCGTATAATCTATTTATACTATCAAGGGATTGTTCTAACTCTTCACTAGAAAATCTACTAGCAATTTGCCCTGGATTGGGAAATTGTGCTTCAATCTCCTTTCCCAAATCAATCATTTTTTGCCAATCCTCGAACTTCTGATAAATCTGCATCATTGCGCTAGTAGCAGCTAACACTAACTCACTATCCGGGTTATTCGCTCTTAACTCCTGGAAGACTGCTTCAATATTGTTATCAATGGCATTCGGTTTGATGTTTTCAATTTGCTTATAGTATGATACAATCGCCATATATTGAGCTTCAGCGTTATTTTCAACTTGCGAATAAAATTCGACGGCTTTTTCGTAGTTTTCTTCGTCAAAAAAGTATATTTTTGCCAAATTGATGCGCGCAACGTTTTTATCATCTTCAGAAACATTTCCATCTATTACTCGTTGATACGCTCTTTCCTCTTCGTTTTCATCGTTAGAACTTATGCCAATCAGTA
>CAZYTI010000762.1:270-3122 GCA_964650065.1 uncultured bacterium | reverse complement strand
TGTCTTACCGTTATGAACAGCAACAGTGTGACCCACAAATTCTGGAGGAATGGTACTCCTTCGAGCCCAGGTTTTTACAACTTTTTTCGTGTGTGCCTTATTCAACGCATCGATTTTTAATAACAGTTTAGCGTCGATAAAAGGTCCCTTTTTAATAGAACGCCCCATTCGGTCTTCCTTTATTTTCTTCGTTTGACAATATATGCATTGGACTTTTTAGTCTTCTTACGTGTCTTGTATCCTTTTGTCGGTTTACCCCATGGCGTCGTGGGATGCCGACCCCCCGACGATTTACCCTCGCCTCCTCCCATGGGATGATCCACAGGATTCATGACCACACCTCTCACTTTTGGGCGCCGTCCCAACCATCGAGAACGCCCGGCTTTTCCCAATGTAATATTTACATGATCCAAATTGCCGACTTGTCCGATGGTTGCCCGACAATTCAAGCGGACCATTCGAACCTCTCCTGATGGAAGCCTTACCTGGACATAACCTCCTTCTTTGGCCATGAGTTGGGCAGAAGCACCTGCACCACGAACCATTTGGCCCCCTTTTCCGGGTTTCAGTTCAATATTGTGAACTTCTGTACCCAGAGGTATCTTCTCCATGGGAAGCACGTTCCCTACCCGTATTTCCGCCTCTTCACCCGACATGACCTGGTCACCAACCTTTAAACCAGTCGGAGCAAGGATATACCTTTTTTCTCCATCGGAATAATGGATTAAGGCAATCCGGGCGGAACGGTTCGGATCGTATTCGATTGCCGCCACCTTTGCCAGAATTGCATCTTTATCACGCTTGAAATCAATAATGCGATAACGACGTTTATGCCCGCCCCCCCGACGTCGAACAGTAATCCTACCAAAATTATTCCGTCCAGCCTTCTTCCTTAGTGGCATTAAAAGCGATTTTTCTGGTTCGGTCTTGGTGATATCTTCAAACGTGGAAACCGTTTTAAATCTCTGAGATGGTGTCGTCGGTCTAAAACTCTTTACTGGCATAAAATCTACTTACCCTCGAAAAAGTCTATTGTAAATCCTTCTCTCAACGTCACCACGGCCTTCTTCCAGTTGGATCTTCTCCCTTCAAACCGACCCAATCGTTTCATTTTTCCCTTCATGTTAATGGTAGCCACTTTTTTCACCTGGACGTTGAATTTATTTTCCACCGCCTTGCGGATCTCAATCTTGTTGGCACTTCGATCTACCACAAATGCCACCTTATTTTCCGTCTCTTGAAGATTGGATATCTTCTCCGTGACGAGTGGACGAATGATAATTTCTCTGTTTGCCTTCACTTTCTTAAAACCTCATTTATCTTCTCCAAGGCACCGCTCTGTATTAAAAGTACTTCTGCATTCATCACATCGTATGTAGAAAAACTTCCGGCCTCTCTGACTGAAAAAAATGGAAGATTTCGACATGAAAGCCAAACGTTACGATCGGTCTGAGGAATGAGAAACAGTATCTTTGACCTGTCCAATTGGAGCCGCTTGAGTATATCGACCATCTGCTTGGTTTTGGGTGAATCAAAGGAAAAATCCTCGATCAACTGGACCTTTTCCTCTTTAGCTCTGTAGGAGAGGGCCGATTTCCTGGCCAGTCGACCAATCTTTTTTGGAAGCCGTTTCGAATAACTCCTGGGTGTGGGTCCAAAAATGCGTCCCCCACCTTTCCAGAGTGGCGATCGAATAGTCCCCGCACGAGCCGTTCCACGCCCTTTTTGGCGCCATGGTTTTCTACCTCCGCCTCGCACAGCCGATCTGTTCTTTGTGGATACCGTACCTTGATGGCGATGAGCCATTTCCGCTGTCACAGCAAGCCATATGGCATGATCGTTTGGTTCAATTTTAAAGATCTCTGGTAATAAATCTTTTTTCTCTCCAGTCTTAGAACCATCAGTTTTATAAACATCCAATTTCACTTCTTCACCTTTTGACTTCACCCTATTGTAGAATTTCTAAAATACTATTTCTGGCGCCAGGAACGCCTCCCTCAATAAGCAGGAGATTGCGATCGGGAAAAATTTTTAACACTCTCAAGTTTCGAATCGTCGTCCGGCTGTTTCCCAAACGACCGGCCATTTTCATACCTTTAAACACCCGTTTGGGATATGCCGATTGACCGATCGATCCAGGAGCCCTGTGTCGATCCGACTGACCGTGTGTCTTGGGTCCTCCACTGAATCCCCAACGCTTGACAACACCGGCGAAGCCTCGTCCTTTTGAGAGACCCGCCACCTTGACGCGGTCGCCCGGTTCGAAAATATCGACACAGATCTGGTCGCCTTCTTTAATTTCGCCTTCGAAATCACGAAATTCTTTTAAAATCCTTTTGGGTGTCACGTTGACTTTTTTGAAATGTCCGGCCCTTGGTTTTGTGACTCGCTTTTCCTTCTGTTCTAAAAAACCGACCTGAACTGCATTGTAGCCAACCCTTTCAAGAGTCTTTACCTGAATCACAACACAAGGCCCAGCCTCAATTAACGTAGCTGCAACAGTATTGCCCGTTTCGTCAAAGAAACGCGTCATCCCTATCTTTTTTCCTAAAATACCTTTCATTATCCTATCGTCCCTGTCCAATCCTATAATGATTAAATCTTATCTCACAAATAGAACTTGAATTTTGAATCAAGCTTCATAGCGGAATACCTACCTCAACAATGACTTGTGCAGCTAAGGTGCTTTACACTTTAATTTCAACATCGACTCCGGCGGGTAGTTCCAACTTCATCAATGCATCCACCGTCTTGGTGGAAGCATTCAAAATATCGATCAGCCGCTTATGAATCCGTGTCTCAAACTGTTCCCGCGACTTTTTATCGACATGGGGCGATCGTAATACTGTAAT
>CAZYTI010000762.1:0-260 GCA_964650065.1 uncultured bacterium | reverse complement strand
CAGTTCTCTTTGTCGGCAATGGAATAGGACCCGAGATCGCGGCTCCGGTAGATTTTGCCGTTCTTACGATCCTTTCTGTTGACTTGTCAATCAGGTTATGATCGTACGCCTTTAGTTTTATCCGTATTGTCTGACCAGCCACGTTGGACTTACTCCTTTTCCTATAAATTATTCTAAGATTTTACCGACGACACCGGCACCTACGGTACGCCCGCCTTCCCGGATGGCAAATCGCAAACCCTCCTCCATCGCTATCGGCT
>CAZYTI010000761.1:0-3124 GCA_964650065.1 uncultured bacterium | reverse complement strand
CTACCGTGATAGATGATTCTGGTATGATTTGCTGGGAACAGAGTGTGAGGTGGATTATGGTGGTGAGGAGGAGGATGATAAAACTTATTTTTTTCTTAATATTCGCTGTTGGCTTAAACATCATTCTGTTTCCTATCTATTATGACATTATTTTTTAAATATTATAGTGCCCTGTTATAACGAAGGCGTTTCATTCATTTTTAATTTTCATAGGGTGCAATGAGATGACGGTGGAAAAACTCCCATTGCGTATCGTTTCCATCGAAACCATGTCCGGCACGGGGGAAAAAACGACTCTCATAAGGTTTTTTGGCCTCGCTAAAAGAATAGACTTCCGCTCAGTGGCCTAAGTGACGTAAATTTCCTATTCGATTCCCGCCTTGCCCGAATCCACCGATTGCATAGATTTCTTCTTTGGTCCATCCTTTTTTAATGAGTTGTCTGTACAAGGCCTTCTTGGCGTCTTTTATGTTCTCGGCAGATACCACGTTCAGAAGTAGATTTTCATGATCGCCGAATTCACGTTTCCATAATTCCAATCGAGCCACACATTCCTGTGTATGTTGTGGATCGAAATCCACACTTATAAGTACATTCTTTTTTTTGATCAGGATTATCTGTTCTGAGTCGAATTCTGAGATTCCAGTCACGAGGAAGGATTTCTGGGCCGATTTTAATACATCGTTGAATGTCTCCATCGAAGGATTTAATAGGTGAAGCACGATGCTGCTGTCCTCCATGGCGGCGAATCCTTTTCGGCCATCCTCCGTTAATCCATTCCGGAACCAGAGGTTGTCATCGCCGTGGATATCGATCCTTCCAAATCCAATGACCGTGTATGCGATGCGCATATGGTCGATATCATGATTGAAAACATGGGCGCCCTTCAAGCCAAGATTCAATCTGCTGCGCTGGATCCTTCGGGATCCTCCCTCCTGTGGGTCTTGTGCCCATCTCTTCAATCTCTGTATCCTGTCTGTGATTCGTTCGGTGAGTTCGGATTTCGTATCGTCCCGGACAACTCTCCACCGGCCCAGCCCCCTCAATTCCGGGTTTATTGTAGTCAGGTTCCACCGCATACCATCGTAGATGTGTTGACGCTCCGGAATGATGAGCGAGGTGGACTCATTGGCCGCGTTGATGGTTCCCTGAAGCACGAATTGCCCGGTTTTTCTGAGTATCTCAATATCGCATTTATCTGCATCATCGCCCGTATCGTGATAATCGGGATGACCATCTCCACCTCTCGATCCTATCATCAGGGACTCGATTCCCCGTTCAATGAAGGGCGTATGGTCGCTGCCACCGGGTCCGCCCTCACTGGGATTGACAGCATCGATAACATCTTCGTCCTGATCCCTTTTAATGACTTCCCAAATCGAGGGGAAATTCAGCGCACCGGATGCACCTAATTTGTCTCCCAGTGCAACCATGTCCATGTTGAAATTGATAACGACATTCTCCATGTTTTCATCGTCGGTGGGTTTATCCCCCCTGTATTTTGAACCCAACAGGCCCAGTTCCTCGCCGGTCCACAAACAGAAGATGACGGTACGCCTGGGCTGGATGCCCTGTTTTTTCATCAGCCGACCGACTTCCATGACCACGGCACTGCCTGAGGCATCATCATCCGCACCGTTGTACACCTGCCCGTTTCGGACCCCCAGGTGATCGAAATGACCACCCAATACGATATATTCGTTCTTGAGGACCGGATCGGTTCCCAAGATTTTCGCCACGACGTTTCTACAATGATGATTCCCGAACTTTTCCCCATACAGGGTGGTTTTTTCAAAGCCTGTAATTTCGATTGTATTCTCCGTCGTGAAAGAACGGTTCTCTTTGTTTTTAATGTCGAGGCGAATTTTGTTCATCCTGCGGTCAAAACCACGGGAGGATTCCTGAGGATCTTTCCAGAACAGCCATTGAAAGACCCTTTCACTGATCTGGGAGACGACCATGAAGTCTCGGGTAAAAGGTGATTTATATATGGGTGTTCGCTGAGATCTTCTGTTTTCTGTGTCTGAATCGTAGAGAATAATACCTGCTGCTCCCTTATCGTATGCTACCATGATTTTGGTACTGTCTTTGGCTTCCATTGCCCAATCATCGCCCCGGGATGCGCGAGAAGATGATCCCCTTGCTGATCGGGCAGAATTCGGAGATCCCTTGAGTACGAAGACAAATTTTCCCTGCGCTTCGATCCCTTCGTATTCATCGAGACCTTTGTCGGGTGAAGAGATGCCGAAACCGGCGAATACGATACCGCCTGATATTTTTTTGTTGGTGGTCGAACGGTAATCGAGTGAGAAATCTCCAAGCTTGGCGAAGAACTCCCGGCCATTGATAATCATTTGAGGCGTTCCTGTACTGAAGGCATAGGTTCCCCTGCGGCCGGTGATGGGCACTGCCTGAAAATAGGTGCCGCCATCACCGGCGGGTTCCAGGCCCCACGTTTTGAATTTATCTGCGGCCCACTCGTGCAGTTTAAAAAACTCGGGTGTGAGGGGTTTTCTACCCAAATGTTCATCTCCGGACATGGTGGTGATGAGATCGGCGATATCCTGCCCGTCGACCCGGATCTCTGTGTTTTGGGAAAGGCCCTGAGAAACCAGGATAAGGATAAGACAACTCATGGTCAACGTGTTCATCAATCGTTTGGCTGACATGGTCATGCTCCTTCCAAATAGTCCATTTCTTGATGTACCGTTTTGTTGAATATTTGAATATGATAAAATGTTTGCATAACGAATGAGGCTCGCGCAAGGGATTTGGCAATCTTTATTGACGTGTCATTGGCTTTGGATGGTTAACAATTATGCCATTTTTGAAATGAGATTAGAAAATAATTGGATACAATATAATAAATTTTCTTTGAAAATTCATAATTAAAATTTCCACTTGATTTCTTCCATAATATACTTTATACTTAGAAAATACAAACTGTTGTTAAAACCATCACAAAGTTCCGTGCAATCTGTTCAGTCTGTTTCTATCCTCAACTAAGGTTATGCAACTTTACGGTGCGAGTATGATAATGTCAAAAGTTTTATGAAAAAAGAGAGAAATACATGAAACCACACCTGCCTGCCGCCCGTCTGCCTCCTGCCTTCCGTAGACAACC
>CAZYTI010000760.1:0-3131 GCA_964650065.1 uncultured bacterium | reverse complement strand
ATATACAATGATTTAAAAAAACAAGAAAAGTAAAGCGGAAGCAAAATAATTTCTTTTCCGATTAAGACCCACTCTCTCGAAGAAATGAATCCATAACTTTTATCTTTTACAGAATTCGAATTTCACATCTGCCAAAAGTATAAGAATTTAACTGAGTAGACATCCATCTGCACGCGCGAGTGCACAACCACCCCACCCTTAAACTGCCGTTTTCTTCATTTTTTGACAATTCTTGACAGTGCCTTTCATCCTTCCGACAACATCACATTAGACGGTTAAGTGTAAAAATTCTATTCAACTACATCTATTCCCCCGCAGCAATTACCATCACAAATAATGGTTGACTTTTCCAAATAATTATCTCATATTATGAAGGTAATGGCAATAAAAACAATTAAACAAAGTTCACACACATCCGATACGGTTCGGGCGAAAATTCTATATACCCTAATCCTCTTCCTATGCCTCCTGTGGTGTTCGCTCATCATATTCAAGCCGATTCTTGCAGCGGGGAATTCAACGTCTCAGAAGGCCTCAGCCCTCATCACATTTTTCTTTTCCCCCATATGCCATCAATTGGCCGAGCGCTCGTTTTATATCCAGGGTCATTCATTGGCCGTGTGTACACGATGTGCCGGCATATATTTCGGTTTTTTATTAGGAATCATCATCTATCCCTTCTTTCGAAAATGGGATAGTTACGAATTGCCTTCCAACAGGATTCTTTTTGCAGGTTGTGTTCCCTCGATTTTGGTATTTATGATTTCCCGTTTCGATCTCATTGAACAGAATGCCCTTCTCAGGAGCATCACAGGGCTCATTTTAGGCGGTGTGGTTTCATTCTTCGTATTACCGGCTATCTTTAATGCCAATCAGAATCGCAAGAGACTTTCCCATTTTTTATATTTTCGAAAGAAAAAGCACAATCATGAGACTAATGAACTACGCCCAAAGCAGGCGTGGCCCAACATGCCATATAACACCTGAAAATAAAATGAGGTAAGCCAATGGAAAAGACACCCAGCAAACTCGTCCCTGCAATCATAGGTGGTTGTGTCATGGGGGGTCTCTCAACCGTCCCTTTTATCAATCTCGGTAACTGTATTTGCTGCATGTGGCTTCTCCTGGGGGGTGCCATTGCTGCATACTTTTACTCTAAGGAATTGCCTCCTGGCAGTGAGTTCCCAGCAGGGGAAGGAGCCATCGTCGGCCTCCTTGCCGGTGTCTTTGGTGCACTCTTCGGAACATTCTTGAGCTATCAATTCATGGCCATAGGTATGGCCCCAGGCACAGAAAATCTCACAAGTATTCTGGAATCTCGGGGAGATATTTCCCCCGATGTCCGCGATTTGCTCGAACAACTCAGGGATCAGGGAGACCTCAGCCCCTTATTTGTTTTTATCGGACTCTTCGTTAGTCTGATCATCGATTCGATTTTCGGTATGATCGGTGGAATCCTTGGTGCGGTCATACTCAGAAAACGACTGCAAAAGGAGACGCAGGACGTTACAGAAGCATCCTAATCTTACTGAATCGTGTTTTTCATGACATCTAATGAATTGCACGTAACGAGCACGCAGCTGGTAACTGGTCGCTGGCTACTGGCTACAAATCAATCTACCAGCTGCCAGCAACCAGTAACAAGAAACCAGAAGCATATATAACTGGAAAGTAAATCACGAGGTTTGATTTTGATCAGGAAAATACTGCTAACCGTCTTCATTCCCCTTCTCTTTTCCTCATGCTATAAAGGGCATGGCTTGAGTCCAACAGCGGACCTGAGAAATACATCCGGCATTCAGGGTACGATTAACTTCTCAGGGACGTGGCCCGATTCAACCAAAGAAGTTCGGGTCGCCGTCCTGAAACAATATCCCCAGGGCATGCAAGATCCCGATTCCATCCTTACTTTTGTAATCAACAATCTCGTTGCTTTCGGTGATACCATCCCCAGGTTTACCGATCATTATGATTACATTTTACCATTGGAGCCCGATATTTATGCATGGGTCTTGGTCATCTGGTTTCCGGATATTGAAGCCTACTTTTTCGGTGTGAAAGAGTTGGGAGCTTACTACAAAAATCCCTTCGACATGGCATTACCGACACCGGTAAATGTCGTGGCAGGCATGATGACCCAGGGGATTGATATCCACGCCGATTTTGCAAACCTGGACCGTGAAACGCCTTTTTTCAAGGGGAGGTGAGGGATGGGGAAAAGGTTAAAATATAAAAACACCACGAAGTGGGTCCATAATATAATAGGCCTATTGGTATTCATTCCCCTCATCACTTTTCCCCAAAGTGCACCTCGAAGACATATCACCGGAAAGGTCATCGATGCAGAAACAGGTGAATCCCTGTACGGCGCCAATATTATGGTGAAAGGAACAGTGTAAGGCGCTGCTGCCGTTATGGACGGACGCTTACGAATCGACAATAACGTTCCGGGAGTCTAACAGGTCGAAGCATCGATGATGGGATATAAAAACCAGACCCAAGAAGTCAACATCACGGCATCCGGGACCGCCCAGGATATCGTATTTCAACTAAAATCAACCGTACTACAACATGAGACCATTCTGGTCACGGCAACAAAGCGAAAGCAACACATCGAAGACGCACCGACATCGGTGGATATCGTGAGCAGTTCGGCCATTCGAATGCGCAATGCAGTAACCCTCGATGAGGTTCTCCGAAATACCGCCGGTTTCAGTGTCATCGATGGCCAAATCGACCTGAGAGGCTCCACTGGATTTAACTGGGCTGCTGGAAGCCGCGTGCTCCTGATGGTGGATGGGCACCCCCTCATCAACGGCGATACCGGCGGAATCAGCTGGGATGCCATACCCATCGAGGAAGTGGAGAGAGTCGAGATCGTGAAAGGGGCCGGATCGGCGCTTTATGGATCCAATGCCATGGCAGGGATGGTGAACATCATCATCCGCGATCCCTCCCCCATTCCCGAGACCCGATTCAAATTGAGCTGGGGTATCTACGATGAGCCCGCCTATCCCAACTGGCGCTGGACCGACCGATTTTTGACCTACCGGCTTTTCGACCAAAAAAAATTCGATCTGGATGATGTCCTTTCGACAAAGGGAAAGGACATCATCCAGATCGAATTTTTT
>CAZYTI010000759.1:0-3142 GCA_964650065.1 uncultured bacterium | reverse complement strand
AAAGAACAGAGAATAAAGAATGGTCGGGGGAACTGGGGGGCTGGGGACCTGGGGTGGGGGAGTCAATCGGTTTGATGGAGAGAATGAAAGATTCGTCCAGTATACGATGCAGGATGGTCTGCCAAATAATCAAATTTACGGGATACTCGAAGATGATGGTGGCAACCTAAGGATCAGTACGAATAACGGTTTGTCGAAATTCAACCCAAGAGCAGAAAGTTTCAAGAATTTTAACGTGAATGATGGGCTTCAGAGTAATGAATTCAACGGAGGTTCTTTCTTCAAGAGCCACAGTGGTGAAATGTTCTTCGGGGGTATTCGCGGTTTCAACGCATTTTTCCCTGAGAATATAAAAGACAATCCACATATACCACCTGTCGTCATCACCTCTTTCAGGAAATTCAATGAGGAGGTCAGATTAAGAAGACCGATTTATGATCTCGAACAAATCAATCTCTCTTATAAGGATTATGTTTTTTCTTTTGAATTTGCGGCTCTGGATTACACGAGTCCGCTGAAGAACAGGTATGCCTGTATGATGGAGGGTTTGGATGAAGAATGGATCTACACCTATTCAGGAAAGCGTTTTGCCACCTATACAACCCTCGCTCCCGGGAAATATGTGTTTCGCGTCAAAGGTTCAAATAATGATGGTGTCTGGAACGAGGAAGGCACCGGGATCAAGGTCGTTATTACGCCCCCTTTCTGGAAAACACTCTGGTTTCGACTGCTCGGCGCCATTGTTATTTTGTCGCTGGGATATGTACTGTATAAGGAAAGATTCCGAAATGTTCGAATGAAGACGGAACTTCAATCTGCTCATGATGCGCAGATGTCCATCATGCCGCAAGCCGATCCAAAGTTAGATAACTATGATATCTCAGGTATCTGTATCCCGGCAAATGAAGTCGGGGGTGATTTCTTCGATTATTTCTGGCTGGATGAAGAAAAAACGAAATTCGGTGTGGCTGTCGGCGATGTCTCGGGCAAGGCCATGCAAGCGGCCATGATGGCTGTCATGACGAGTGGTATGGTTTATTTAAAGGCAGGAGAGACGGCCTCCGTCAGTGAAATCATTTCCCGATTGAGTCGTCCGATGTATTTAAAAACAGACAAAAAGATGTTTACTGCGCTTTGCCTTGCCTCATTCGATGTTCCTAAGAAGGAGATGACGTTTACGAATGCAGGATTAATCGAACCACTACTTAAATCGGATCAATCCACCTCGTTCATAGAGACGGTAGGATTAAAGCATCCGCTGGGCTTTGGCCAGAATATGACTTATGAAGAGAAAACAGTCCAACTCGTATCAGGCGATGTAATCGTGCTTCTTTCAGACGGTGTCCCGGAAGCCCGGAATTATTCAAAAGATCTTTATGGTGAGAAGAGATTGAAAAGTCTGGTGGAAAATATGGATACGTCTCAGCTGTCTTCGAAGGAAATCAATGAAAAGATAATCAACGATATTCGACATTTTTCAGGGAAAACTCTGCAGAATGATGATATGACCCTGGTCGTTGTGAAGGTGTTGTGAGGCGTACTTTTTTTAAGAGAAGACACTCGGTCATGTGAATGCCTGCAGCTTTCGCCATAAGATCATATACAAACTCGATAAGCCCATAATGATGTGAATTATTCAGGTTATCCCTGCCTGTCCCGAATCTTCGGGAAATCCCTGCGCGCAGCGCGTATTTATGAATAGATCGGGCTCATTATTTTACTTGATTATTGATTCTATTTGTTGTATACTATGTACATGAACATAGGATAAGGTGACATGTACATTTATGCCCTGGAGGAAAAATGCTTACGACCTCTGCAACAAATTTGAGAAATAATCTCTTTGATTACCTCGAGAAAGTAACACATGGTGAAACAATTGTCGTATATCTCAATAAAAAGGAAGTTGCTAAACTTGTCCCTCCTAACATCACCAATTGGCGGGATCAAATGAAAACAAAAGTCAAAATATGTGTTCCTCCTGATGAAATGATTGAGCCCATTGAAGATATCTGGCAGGAGTACGTATGAGTGGAGAGAAGTATTTATTTGATACCCACGCATTAGTATTCTGGTACACACGAGAATCTGTATCCAACGATTTTATTAAATATTTTGATAGACAAAACGATTTAGGCAACATATTCCTTTCATCAATCTCATTTTGGGAATTGGCATTACTTGTAAAAAGAGGTAAAATCGAAATCGAGGATGTCGAATCCTGGAGACTCGAATTATTAACCAATACCAATCTTGTTTTATTGGAACCATCGGCTTCCGAGATGATTCAGTCCGTACAATTGCCTGAACATCATAAAGATCCTTTTGACCGATTGCTAATCATCCAGGCAAATAATAATAATGCGGCGTTAGTCTCCAGGGACAAAACTATTTCAAAATATGCCGTTTCTCTTTTCTGGAAATAAGCCTCAAATGCAAGAAGTTTGTGCAGTATACTTCTTGCTAACTTATAAAAGTTTAGAATAAAAAGCGCACTCCGTGTGGGGGATAAATTACTCCGAACATTATTTTCCTTGAAAAAATGCCCCGCCTGCCAGGCACTTAAAAATACGGACGATTAAATCTATCTTGAGCCATTGTATTTCATTCTAGTTAATTTCTCAAATTCTATTATTTCTTTAGAAGGTTGTGCGGATTCTCCACATTTATCCCAATCTTCAATAATTATTTGTAAATTAGTCTTCCAAGTTATGAGGCCCCCTTTAAGCCATTTATTGATTATACCAAGAGGAGGGGTGTTTTTTTTAGAGAATTCTTGTTCAATAAAATCGATTAAATCATTATCACCCGTCGTCATATCAAAATTATGTGCAAGAACACATGCTGCAAATTTACTGTCAACCGCACTCAGGTTAAAGAAATTCTGGGTTCGCTGATTGATTTTCCCACTTTCGAGGAGTTTTCTTATCGTATTGTAATATAGATGAAATTCGGGCGTTTCAACACTTGTTTTTCCTATGGCGACTATATTCTTTTTATATTGAATCCTCCATGGATATTTTGTTTTAAACTTTTGAGTTTGGAAAATCTCATCTCTTGCCTCTTTGATCGTTACGCATTCATATCGTTCGTCAGTAAACATTTCAGGCGCAATTCTGATGAGCATTAAAATGCTGCTTGT
>CAZYTI010000758.1:0-3142 GCA_964650065.1 uncultured bacterium | reverse complement strand
GTCTCGTAACATCCCATTAGGCTTGTTACTTTCATTTATTGTGGTCACCCTCATATACGTCCTTGCTGTGGGCGTGACGATTGGGATTGTTGAAGGGAATGAATTGAAAGGATCTCTGATTCCCCTCACATTAGGTGCGACCGGGTTGATGGGCCCGGTCGCCGGTGCGATACTCGGTTTGGCAGCGATTGCGGCCTTTGTGACAACGGCCAACGCGGGAATTCTTGCGGCATCGCGATCGCCCCTGGCCATGAGCAGAGATCGACTCATACCGAAATTGTTTGCTAATATTCATCCTCGATTCGAGACACCCTATTTTTCCATCCTGATCACAAGTGGTTTTATGATTGGCGTTATCTTTTTTTTAAGTATCGAGGATCTCGTTAAGACCGCATCAACACTTAAAATTATTCTCTTCATGATGGTCAATATTTCTGTCATCGTCATGCGAGAGAGTAAGATCCAGAATTATCAGCCCAAGTTTCGTGTTCCTCTATATCCCTGGTTACCCATTATTGCATTAATCACTTATGGATTTCTTCTCATTGAAATGGGGATTGTACCGCTTCTGATCAGCGGTGTTTTTTTCCTATTCGGATGGATCAGTTACTGGGGTTATTCCCGTATACGGGTGTCCCGTACATCGGCGCTCATGCATATCGTTGAACGCATTACGGCAAAGGAATTGAAGAACAAGACATTGGAAAAAGAGCTTAAAGAGATCGTCCTTGAGAGAGACGAGATAATCAAGGATCGCTTTGACGATTTGATCCAGAAATGTGACATTTTAGATTTCAAAGAATCTCAACCCACGGAAGAGGTGTTACACCAGATTTCAGAGATCCTCTCAAAAAAAATGGACGTGGATGATCAATTGTTATTTCAACTTTTCATGGAGAGAGAAAAACAGTCCTGTACCGTCATCATGCCGGGTTTGGCAATTCCCCATATCATTATTCCAGGAGAAAAGCAGTTTGAGGTTTTGCTTGTACGATGCCGGGACGGACTGTCCTTTTCATGTGCCCCTCATCCTGTATACACGATGTTCGTTCTCGTCGGGTCCGCAGATGAAAGGAACTACCACCTGCGAGCATTGATGGCCATCGCATTAATCTCACGGGAAGCCGATTTCCAGGAGAAATGGCTGGCGGCCCGGAATATCGAGGAATTGAGGGATGTGATTCTTCTCTCCAGTAGAAAGAGGGACGATATTTAGTCACTTGCTTTTTATTCTACAACATTCCATATTTTTAATTTGGGTAGTGTCAAAAGTTTTATGAAAAGGGAGAGAAAAATATGAAACCACACCTGCCTGCCGCCCGTCTGCCTCATTCCTGCCGTAGGCACTCCGGGCGGCAGGCAGGGAGGACACAGAGAAAAAAAGATACTCTGTGTTCTCGAAAGGTGAACGCATCAAAGACATAGCTTCCTGTGATATCATGTTAAAGATGAATATCCTGATAAAGATATTTCCGGAGTAATCATTTCCAATGTGTTGATAAAAATTGGTGACAACTGGATAAAGACAAATTCGGGATGGTTGGTATGTATTTTAAGAGAAATAAAATAGGTTAACAGCGAATATATTTGCTGAGAGAAAATGAGGTGATTGTAGGGTTGATAGTGGTTGATGTGGTACAGGCCTTTATAAAGTCTGATGCATATTTAATTAAGAGCGATGTGTAAAAGATTTGTGAATCTACTTAATATCGGAGTTGAAAAGTCACAAACTTCATATCACACGACAAGATATTTGAGAGGGCACAGAGGGGAGGTTAGATTTTATTGTGTAACATAAATAATATTAATTATTTCTCTGTGTGCTCTGTGGTTAATTTTTGACAAAACCCTAATTTATATAAGGATGAATCATGGAAACACACATCCCAACCCGGGAAGAAACTTTTGAACTGTTAAAGGAATTCAACGCCGATCGTTCTCATATCAACCATGCGCTTGCAGTGGAAGCCGTCATGCGGTATATTGCGAAGAAATACGAAGAGGACGAGGACCAATGGGGGATTATTGGACTGATCCATGATCTGGATTACGAGAAATATCCTGACCGGCACTGTCTCAAAACAGGAGAGATACTCAAGGAGAGGGGATGGCCCGAGGATTTCATTCGCGCGGTCGTTTCCCATGGCTGGGGTCTCTGTTCGGACGTCGAGCCCCAATCTGTGTTGGAAAAGACCTTGTATGCCATTGACGAATTAACCGGTTTGGTCACTGCCTGTGCCCTGGTCCGTCCCTCGAAAAGTGTTATGGATTTAACGCCGAAATCCGTCAAGAAGAAATGGAAGCAGAAATCTTTTGCCGCCGGTGTGGATCGTGAGGTCATTCAGAAAGGTGCAGATATGTTAGGTGTCGAGTTAAGTGAATTGGTATCCGACACCATCATGGGCATGCGCGATGTGGCCGGGGAGATAGGACTGGGGTAACCGGTTCGATCCGGGGGGAGAGGCGAAGGAAGGCTGGTGTGGGTTGTTTTTGAATATAACATTCACCTGATTAAATGTGATCCGTTGACCTGAGAATTGAACTTTTTAAATTGGTCTTATAAAACAGAGGGATAGGTTTGCTGATAAGTGAGTCTATCCCTTTCTTACAATAAAATGTGCCCTAATCGTGCCCATTTTCAATTCCATCAATTTTCAAAGAAACGAGTAGAAAAAATTTTAGAGGATCCCGATTTTAGGAATAGGGATCGTATATTGCGTAGAGACACATGTGATTATGAAAAGAATATAAAATATCCGGGAAGGTTTGTCTCGCTTACCTGTCGTTGTCTGTTAGATGGTTTAATTTCCAGGGGTACTTTTGCAAAATACCTTGATATAGATCGTGACGATATTGATGATAAACTGGCTGAATTTGGATTCTTTGAAGATAATTATAAAAAAATAAAGGATGGTATTAAAGAACTGAATCATGAAAAAATTGCTTTTGCTTGATGCTGATGTTATCATTGATCTTCAAATAAAGAAGCTAGTGAAGCGCGTTTGTTGATCGATGACGGTGAATTAATATCGATTGCATATCTATGTAAAACATTTTAGCGCGATATCTATTAGGGATGGGAAAATTCAAAACACGAGTAGTAATTTGACCTCATGACTGGGGGTCATGAGGTCGAGAGTTC
>CAZYTI010000757.1:0-3147 GCA_964650065.1 uncultured bacterium | reverse complement strand
AATTGGATCATCTCCAACTCCAGAAGATTCAAGCCTTCAAGGACCGTTTTAAGGAACTTGGCGGGCTATACTGGAAGTTCGAGAACATTGACAGTTTCAGAAAGCTGTTGAGTAGACATCTCAACAAAGTGGTTCAAGAATGGGCTAGTCGAATTAGCAAAACAGACGATACGCAGAAAAATGAAATATCGAAGCAAGTGGAGGCCATAATTGAGACAGACGACCGTAGACAACAATATAAGATTCCAAAACGCTCTTTCTTTGAAGACTCACGTCTAATGAATCTTCATGTTAAAAATCTTTTAGCAAAGTATGTCGTTAAACAATACTTGTGTGAAGGTTCCTCAGTTATCCTTGATGCTGGAACAACATGCTATGAAGTGGCAGCTGAAATTAGTCGTCGTGTCTTCAATGCAACTGAAACAGGGCATCTATCCATTATGACACATAATTATGCAGCTTTTTCTCTACTTATTGATTCTTTGCCAAGCCTAGGCGTTGAAATATATTTGACAGGTGGTAGATATGATAGACAGTTCAATGCAGTTTTTGGAGATGCAGCTGGGCAATCATATATTAATTTTTATCCCAAAACAATTATTTTGGGAGCGAGTGGTATAGCCTCACACGTTGGAGTGTTCTGTCATGGACATTCGGAAGAAGTTCAATTAAAGAATATACTTTTCTCAAAGTCAACCCACATGCGTATTCTTATAATAGATAGCAGTAAGATTGGAAAGATGGATTCATTCTGTGTATGCAAGACTGTAGATCTCAATAATAATACAGATAAGTTTATGCTTGTCACTAACAAACCTTATAAAAATGAAATCCATATTCGTAAGAAATACAGGGAAGAATTGGAGAAGCTAAGGCAACTGTATAAAATCGAAGTTGTGGAAATAGAAGTATAACAATCGCTTCCAGCCGACGCTCGTACTTCGCACGGCTGAAGCATGGTTAGCAGCGAAGAATCATGAGAAGAATTTATCCTCCATTTGCATTGAAACTATACGCCTTTGGATTATCCAAACTTTTTGATTGGAACTGGGCTGGTGCTGACTTATATCATTTTGTCACAGATCACCACAAAGGTTATCGAAACCCTACAAATATGCTGAAAAAACCATTAAAGGGGGGTTTTCTATTTCACCTCGGGATATTTTTATATGATGAATATGTTAAGGATTATGATAAATTTAAAACTTGGGATAGCGAATATTTATCTTGGTATTTCGAGGACTTCGTTAATTCTCTGGTGTGGGCTGGATGCGATGAAAAAAGCAAGAATATTCGTGATGCAGTTCAGCTGCTTGAGCAAATAGATGGTCTATATGATGTAGGGAATGATAGAGTCTATTACGATAAATTGAAGGCCAGCAGAAATCATTTCTTTCGGCTTCATCAAAATATGCTTAGATATTTCGAAACACAAATAAATAGTATTACCAATCTTTATGCAGCAAACTATTCCGATAGAGTTTTTCACGATAGGGAGTTGTGCGGATATATATCTCAACTCTTCATCACTGTAGGTCTTACGGATGAGGATGCTGATGGTAATCCATTTCAATGGGCAGAAAGATGTCAAATTCCTTCATGGGTTAACCCTACAACGCAAGTTATATGATTTTATTCTTGCTTTTGATCCTTTTTTCGGTTATATTACGTAACAAACCCGAAAAAAGGAGGTCTCCATGCTGCCCGATATACGACAATCGGATTATCTTTATCCAGTACCGAAATTTGAATTAAAACAGAAAGATGTAGATGATTTCATGAATGAACTCAAAGGTTTCCACGAGCAATTCAAGGACTGTTTCCTCAGATCGGAATCGCGAGACAATTTTTTTCGTTACATGGCGGGTCAGTTCAGTCAAATAGAACGAAAGTCTATTGAGCCCATCGCCATTGCTATCGAAGGTGGTAAAGTCCGAGCAATGCAGCGATTTGTCAGTGATGCTCCATGGGATGAGAAAATATTATTAAATAAGTATCGTAAATTGTTTGCAGACGACATTGGTCACCCAGACGGCGTAGTGATTTTCGATGAATCCGGATTCGTTAAAAAAGGCGATGACAGTATTGGTGTTGGAAAACAGTATTGTGGAACCGTAGGAAAGGTGGAAAACTGTCAAGTCGGTGTTTTTGCGGCATATGCATCACCTTACGGCTATGGGTTGATAGACAAGCAGCTCTATATTCCGGAACACTGGTTTGATGATGATCATGAAGAACGAAGAAACAAGTGCAGGCTGCCGGATGATGTTCTATTTCAAACCAAGCCGCAATTGGCTGATGCAATGCTCAAGCATATCCATGATGAAAAGATCGTTCCTTTCCGCTATATTCTGGCTGACTCGGTATACGGTACAAGTCCGGAATTTATCGATACGATCGAAAACATGGTGGGAATGACTTATTTGGTGCAGGTGCCTGAAGATACATTGTGTTGGGCGAAAAAGCCGGTCACAATCACGAAGAGCTACCGCTATGCTGGTAAAGAGCAGACCAAACGCATATTGTCCGATGCATCCGGTGATCCAATTACTTTTAAAACCTTGGCTACCGGAATTCATAACTATTTTTGGTATCGGCGCAAAGTGTCGGAGGGAACCAAGGGGCCAATTGAATATGAATTTACGCGACGTCGTGTAGTCTTATCCAAAAACGGACTTCCGGAAAAAGAGGTTTGGCTGTTAGTCAGAAGGACAATGGGCAATGAACGGAAATATTCTTATTACATCAGCAACGCTTCGCATAGCGTAAGAATGAGCACCTTGATCTGGCTGAGCGGTTTACGTTGGGCCATTGAACAGTGCTTCGAGGAGTGCAAGACAGAGTTGGGGATGGATCATTACGAGGTGCGCAAATTTCCAGGATGGCACCACCATATGCTCACATGCATGCTGGCCCATTTCTTTCTCTGGCACCTGAAGATCAGGTTGGGGAAAAAAAGCACCGTCTCTTACGTTATCGCAGCTTAAAATCTTATTGAATGTGCTGCTGCCGTTTAGGAAATTTGACCTCCTTCTGACCATCGAATTGGTTGACTGGATCCAGAGGAAGAATCATCGAGCATATCTGTCGCATCGGAGACGGAAACTACGGATGTCAAATATAGCTTAAGTATCGTTGTAGGGTTAA
>CAZYTI010000756.1:0-3157 GCA_964650065.1 uncultured bacterium | reverse complement strand
GGCTTCTGGCACCTGGTTTCTGGTAAAACAATTGAGTAAATATCAGCTATTTGCCAGCAGCCAGTCGCCATAAACCATAAAAATTATAATTTTATAATAAATAAGAGATTTTACACGACTGCAGGCGAAGAAAGCATAAGCATTCTGGAGGTTCAATGAAGTTTTTCATAGACACGGCAAACGTGGACGAAATAAAAGAAGCGGCCGATTTGGGTGTACTCGATGGTGTGACAACGAATCCTTCTTTACTTTCAAAGGAAATACAGCGCTCCGGAGAAGATTATAAGGATATACTGAAAACAATCTGCCGGATGGTTCAGGGTCCTGTGAGTGCCGAAGTACTGGCGCTGGATAGTGAAGGCATGATTCGAGAAGCGTTGGAATTGGCGAAGCTGGACGAGCACATTGTTGTCAAGGTCCCGATTATCAAGGATGGATTAAAGGCTGTAAAGAAACTTACCTCCGAAGGAATCAAGACCAATGTGACGTTAACGTTTTCACCCTGCCAAGCCTTGTTGGCAGCAAAAGCCGGAGCCACCTATGTGAGCCCTTTCGTGGGTCGTCTTGATGATATCAGTCATGTGGGTATGGAGCTGGTAGGCGATATTGTCACCATTTATGAGAATTACGGATTGGAAACCGAAATTATCGTTGCTAGTATTCGTAATCCCCTCCATGTCGTAGATGCGGCTCTCATGGGGGCGCACGTGGCAACGATTCCTTTCCGCGTCATCGAGCAGCTTTTAAAACATCCGTTGACCGATATCGGAATTGAACGATTTGCAGCGGATTGGGAAAAGGTTAAGAAATGAAAGTGCCTAAAGTAACGTTGTTTTTATTGAGCATTCTCTTAATTTTTTTCAGTACCTGCTCAAAGAATGATGGCCCTGGGAAACCTTTGACATTGCCCACCGGGAATCCGGCATTAGCCCAGGTCGACTACGATAACTATGATCAGGGATACAACGATGAAATCTCACAATCGAGACAAAATGCGATTACCCGGGCAGTCACCAACGTCAGTCCTGCTGTGGTAGGTATCAATGTCGTTCAAATACGGCGGTATGTGCAACGCTCCCCCTTCGAGGATGATCCTTTCTGGGGATATTTTTTCCCGCGTCGCGAATTTGAACAGAGGGTGAAGGGATTGGGTTCGGGATTCATCATATCCCCTGAAGGATATATTTTGACCAACGAGCATGTTGTTCATGAAGCCGTGAAAATTGTTGTCACCACCACAAACGGAGAGCAATATGAGGCAGAAAGTATTGGAGAAGATGCAACTTATGATGTGGCTCTATTGAAAATTAAGGGTGATGATTTTCCCTATATTCCCCTTGGGAATTCGGATGATAACATTATTGGTGAATGGGTGATCGCCTTTGGGAATCCCTTCGGTCTATTCGATGTCAGCTCAAAACCGACAGTAACGGTAGGCGTTATCAGCGCCACCGGAATGGACTTTGGAGGTGCCATCGAAGGACATTCCTATGAAGACATGATTCAAACCGATGCTTCTATAAATGGAGGGAACAGTGGCGGACCCCTGGTGAACAGTCTGGGACTTTGTGTCGGGATTAACACTTTTATATTCACAGGCAGTAATTACAGTGAAGGTTCCATTGGGATTGGATTTGCACTTCCCATAAATCGCGTCAAGGACATACTGCCGGATCTTAAAGACATCGGTCGAGTGAACCGATCCTTTCAGACCGGGCTGGAGGTCGAGAATCTCAATCGTTTGCAGGCTGCCATGTTGGGCATTTCTCCTCAGGATGGTGTCGTCATATCCAGAGTCGCGCGAAGCAGTCCGGCCAAAGATGCCGGTCTCCAGGTGGGGGATGTCATTGTTGCCATCGATGATGATAGAGTCCGTTCGACGACCGAGGTTCAGAAGATCATCGATGCATTGGATATCAGAGAACAGCAAATGCTTAAATTAAGGGTCTATCGGGATGGAAAACTCTACGAAGTCGATTTGAAATTAGAGCAATCATAGATGGATATTTACGAATTTGAGTGGGAAAGATGGATCGGCCCTTCCCCACCCTATTTGAACACGGATCTACACGGATGAAACGGATTGAAACGGATATGAATAATGTTGTTTCGTCACATCACACAAACTTAGGAGGAAAGACAATGAAGATGCTCAAATGGTTCATCGTCGTCGTGCTAATGCTCTTGTTAGGTGTCTCGAGTCTGTTCGGGAGTGACACGCGGGTAAAGACAATGGGATACCTGGCCAATCTCTATCTCCGCGACAACTATAACATCTGGGATTTTCCTTCGACACTGACCAATTATCGAAATTTGATACTGATCGATTCCTATTCATCTTCAGGAGCCGATGCGCTTTGGAGCGGCGGGATTCATCTGCCATTGGGTGAAAATTTTACTGTGGGTGTGTACCTGAGTAACCGGACATGGGCTCTGGACTATACGGATACCCAGTTTAATGCCCGTTCCTTCATCTATTCCCTGGCATCCTATGAAGCATCACATCAGTTTACGGTTTTCGGAGCCTACCGGATGGAAAACATGGATCTGGGTCTCTATGTCTCTTCTTTCGGTTCAAAAGAGACGTTTACGGATCCGGAAGAGTCGGATAACAACTACGAAGAGAGTCTCGGGGCAAGGGAGTACGGTGTGGGCGTGAGCCTCAAACCCAACGACCGAACCCGTTTCGATGGAAGTATCTATTACAGTACGGGTGATTTCAAACGCATCGTGACTGGGGCTGACCCGAGTCAGGAGATCGCACCCGAAGGGTACAACACCTGGGGTATCCTGGCCCGATTGTTCTATGCGTATTCGGCCAGGGTCATTATCGTGCCTTTTGCCGGTTACGGAGAAGCCGGTGAGGGATATCGGTCTCTGCATCCTGAAGCCATTGTTTTGACCCATGTCGATAAGACCTCCATGTACATCCTGGGGTGCGGAGTCGATCTCATCCCCTTTGAGCGGGCGTTGATTACGCTTGCGGCAGGATACCAAAAATTTGCGTCTACCTATGAACAGACGTGGAGCTCGGGATCGCCGCCGCCTTCTTCCGAGTATTCATCTTCAACCCTGCCCTTTTTGAGTGTCGGATTGGAGGCCACCCTGACCAAATGGCTGGGCGGTCACGGTACCGGTATCGGCGGCATCGTCATCG
>CAZYTI010000755.1:0-3158 GCA_964650065.1 uncultured bacterium | reverse complement strand
GTTCAGGGAGAACAACAGTGGGTTCAGGCGTTGTTTCCTGAGCAGGCTTCTCCCAAAATTGCAAAAGTTTCTTGAGAGCGACAAGAACCCCTGCCAAACCTCCTAAAACCAAAAACACCATCAGGAAGTTAATAACAGCAATATTAAGTCCCCCCGAAAGTTCCTCTAACATAGATTTCTACCCCCAGGTTGAAAAATCCGAAATTCGAATATCGAAATCCGAAACAATTTCGGATTTCGGATTTCGGATTTTCCGTTATAATGGCATATTTCCATGCTTCTTCTTCGGACGTTGTTCTCGCTTAGTTGACATCAGTTCAAATGCTGTGATGATGTTTGGCCGAGTATCTTTCGGATTGATCACCCGGTCAACATACCCCCGCTTTGCGGCCTGGTATGGGTTTGAAAAATTTGTTCGATATTCCTCAATTTTCTCCCGTCGCTTAGCTTCAGGGTCATCAGCCGCTTTGATCTCTCTTCGAAAAATAATATTGGCAGCTCCTTCTGGTCCCATTACGGCAATCTCTGCCTGGGGCCAGGCGATGACCATATCAGATCCCAAATGCCGGGAACACATTCCGATGTAAGCCCCTCCATAGGCTTTTCTCACAATCAAAGTGATTTTGGGCACAGTGGCTTCGGAATAAGCATACAACAGCTTGGCTCCGTGGCGGATAATACCGCCGTACTCCTGGGCGGTTCCGGGAAGATAACCTGGTGTATCGACAATGGTTAACAAGGGAATATTGAATGCATCACAAAATCTAATAAACCTGGCAGCTTTATCTGAAGCATTGATATCAAGACATCCTGCCAGAACGTTGGGCTGATTTGCAATAATTCCAATCGATTGACCATGTACTCTGGCGAATCCCACCACGATATTCTGGGCATAATATTGATGGACTTCCAGGAATTCTCTGTTGTCAACAACACTGGAGATAATATCACGTACGTCATACGGTTTATTGGGATTGGTTGGCACTAACCCAATCAGCGAATCATCCCTCCGGTTCGGATCATCGGTAGGCTCTGCCGCAACGGGGTCCTGCATATTATTTTGCGGCAGGAAAGACAAAAGATACCGAAGTTTCTCGAAGAGTTCATCTTCAGTATCACACGCAAAATGGGCATTCCCGGAGGTCTGATTATGTGTTATTGCTCCTCCCAATGCCTCAGCGGTAACTTCTTCGCCGGTAACAGATTTAATCACCTGAGGCCCTGTAATGAACATCTTCCCGATCCCCTTTGCCATGAATACAAAATCCATCAATGCCGGTGAATAGACGGCACCTCCTGCGCTGGGACCGACGAGAACGGATATTTGCGGGATAACACCTGATGCCTGAGTATTGCGAAAAAAGATTTCCCCATAGCCATAGAGCGAATCAATCCCTTCCTGAATACGTGCCCCGCCGGAATCATTGATTCCGACAAATGGAGCTCCCGTCTTCATAGCGAGATCTTGTAATTTACAGATTTTCTTAGCATGCATCTCGCCGAGTGACCCCCCTATGACGGTGAAATCCTGCGCAAATGCATACGTGAGCCTCCCATTCACGTATCCATAACCGGTAATAACCCCATCACAAGGTGTTTCCGTTGTGTCCATATTAAAATTCGTGCAGCGATGTTCGATCAGCATATCTAACTCGACAAAGGTACCGGGATCGAACAATTTGTCTATCCGTTCTCTCGCTGCCAGCTTTCCCGTCTCATGCTGACGTTGAACCCGCTTTTCGCCTCCACCGGCTAATACTTTCTGCTGTTTCTGTTCCAGTTTCTCAATAAGTTCTTCAATTGTTGGATACGACATGGTAATTACATAAAAAGTGAGCTAATGTGACTAAAGGCTCAGGGCGAACGGTGAAAGTGCAAAAAAATTATTGATAATCACTTATTAAGCACTTTAGGCACTTTAGGCACTTAGGGAATGGGGTATTCGTCTCATACTGCACAAGTAAAATTAAGGGAATCGTATATGAGGCAGCCGGACTTCTGTCAACATTAATCTGGGTAGAGTTAGGAGGATTTTAAAAAATGTCTCCGAAACGGTGTGCTTTACCACTTATTGCGTATTCTCCGTCCGCTGTCGTTTTTGAGTTGCCGGGTGGTTGTCAACAAACTCGTTGTAGTCATTACCGAGATAGCACAGGTGGTGGATAATCTCTCGAATCGGAGCATGAAAGCGTAACACAAGCCAGAAGGCTTCCCTGACAACGTGTCTCGATATCTTGGAATAGCCATGCACACGTTCTCGAAACAGGAAAGGGAATTCTTTAATATGAAATCCATTTTTGTAAGTATAGTAAAGCATTTCAATCTGAAATGCGTAGCCATCAGAGTGAATCCGATCCAGATCAATACTTTCTAACACTTCCCGCCGGTAACAGCGAAATCCTCCGGTGAAATCCCATACCGGCAGCAGCATAATATAGGAAGCGTACATATTTGCGAACTTGCTCAACAACAAGCGGCGGAACCGCCATCCTTCCACCCGCACGCCGTTTATATAGCGACTTCCCATCACAAGGTCATAATCTTCAATAATCTCCAAAAAATTCGGAAGCTGGTATGGATCATGCGAGAAATCAGCATCCATTTCAAAGATGTAGTCGGCTCCCTCTGACAAGGCGTATTTAAAACCTTCGACATATGCCGTACCTAATCCCTGTTTTCCCCGTCTGTGGATCACATAAACAGACGGATGTTTCCTGGCAAGTTCATCCGCAACCTGGCCTGTGCTGTCCGGGGAATTGTCGTCAACGATTGTGATGTAAAAATCAGGTTCGAGCTTCAAGATAGTCTTCACCAAACGTTCGATATTCTCTTTTTCGTTATAGGTAGGAATGACTATCATAGATTTTTTTGACCCTATCATTTCTGACCTCCTAATCCTTTAATTTTTTTGTCGTTGTGGCTATATCCCATCTAAACGGATTTTTCTTTTTAAGGTAAAAATCAAAAATTCCAAGGAACCGGCCATATAATTCCAAAACAATCGCTCCGATCGTCCAGAGAAAGTATTTCGGAGACCACACCATTTCATGAAAAAGCGCTGTGATAATATGTACGGGGTTTAGTGTAGAGACCGCATATTGTTGTGTATGGCGGAGGTGATTATGTCCGGCAGCAATACGCCGTCGCTGTTTGAGAAA
>CAZYTI010000754.1:0-3163 GCA_964650065.1 uncultured bacterium | reverse complement strand
GATATCGTGTGTGGACATAATAGATCCCCTCATCAATTGTGTGCAATACTCTACACTGTTAGCAAAGTAATTAATTTGCTCTTATGGCGATTTTCTCAGTGTAAAATCTATAATTTCAACATCGCTCTCCTTAAGTAAGACGACTGTTTTACTACACACAGGTGCATTGGTTTGGAGGCTGATATTCACTCCGGGCGCCAATTTTCGGATATTATTGATTTTTTCCAGAATCCGTCTGCCATCGGCCATGATGATACGGCTTTTCCGGTTGATGACCAGGGCAAGGTGATTTTCGCTGATTTTGATGAGCCTGTCTCTGGAGGAGAGACCGTAGGTTTTGGGGGCGATGGTATTCGGCATCATGGTGTCGCCCAATTTATGCTATAAATACCTTCGATCATCATAGTATCTTTACTAATATATAGATAAAGTTTCGTTTATACAAGAAGTTGTTATGGGATCTCAAAGGTGTGCTAACCAGTTATAAAACGATACCATAGCGAACCTTCGCTGAAAGCTGGTAAGTACTGGCTACTGGTTACTGGTAAAAGGAATTGGATGATTAACGGGCAACCAGTGGCCAGTAACCAGAAACATAGTAATTTTGACACTATTTATGCTAAATGAAACTTGGCTTAAAATTCAAGTTGTTATCTTAATAAAAGGTTTATTCACTGAATGGGATACGACCGTTTCTCGCCTTTCCTTTTCACGGCCCCTGTATCGAGTAATTTAATGGCCAATACCAGAGGTTTGTCACGGCCTTGTTCGATATCGGTCTCCCTGTTGATCTGACGAATATTGACGGGCACACCGATGCCTTCCCAGCAGAAACCGTCCTGATCCACGAATAGGGTGTAGGATATGGAAAATCGCCATCCATTGGGCAGTCGGTCACCCCGCATGTCTGCCAGGCATCCTGAAGTGGCTTCACCTACCGATGTTACATGGGGAAGCACCCGCATGGCGAGGGCAAAGTTGTCGGCTGCACTCACAGAGTATCTATGGGTCAGGAGGATAATGGGTTTTGTGAACTGTCGGGGACCACCGGGTTCCGCATAAAAATGTTTGGGGGGAGTGAAGTCGTCGTAGTTTGGGCCGTTACGGATCTGTGTCATCATGTACAACCGTTTCTTATCTGCGAAACGGTCTGCGATGGCCTTTCCTACGCGATCATCTCCACCCCCATTATTCCGGATATCGATAATGAGGCCTTTGCAGTCTTTAAATGTCTCAACGATTTCATCTACCGCATCGGAACTGGCCTGGACGTTCCCAAATCCGCTGAAATGGAAGTATCCAATGGAATTGGTAATAAATCCATAAGTAAACCTTCCCCTCAGTTTTTCCTGATATTTATTGTTTAAATATTTTGTTTTGACAAGATCCCTCGAAAAGCCCTCTCTTTTTATTTCGTTTAAAATGCCTGCACTATAGGATCGTGTACTTGATTCCAGTCGGACATGATTGTCATTCAGATGCCCCAGCAACTGAGACATAATGTCGAATAACTCATCATCGGTGGTTTCCGGTGTAACTTTGGGACGATAGACTTCATAGAGCAGCTTCCAATCCACGCCTTTGGGCAGAAATATGCCATAGTCGCGGTCAAAAGTCCTCCACAGGTATTCGAAATTTTCGATGGGATCATTGTTGTTTTGAGCTAAACTGCATCCGATGGTGAGTAAGCATAAAAAAATGATAATATAATTTACTTTCTGCATATCATACTCCCTGTTTTTTAATTAAAACTGGACTTTGGCAAATTTGGTAAATTACGAAAGGGGCTTAATGCTTTTGAAAAATGTTGCCTTTTAATCTCCCCTTTACCAAGGGGGAGACCAAGAGGGGGTATTGAAGGCGTGCATAAATAATGTTTTGCATAATAACCCCCTATGATCCCCCTTGTTAAAGGGGATAAAATTGAACCATTATTTATGCACGCCTGGGTTGCTAAGACATTTTTCAAAATCATTAAGCCGTTTACTATTTCAAGAAATAATTTGCCAGAGGTTTTTTAAATAACAGCAGATGGCAGATTATTTGTTTCGAAGTTTCTTTAGCGCATCAATGGCATTTTGCATAGTGGGATCCAACCCAATGCTTTTTTGTAATATTGAATTGCCCGATCCGTGTTTCCATCCATCAGATAGGATTCACCCAGGCTGTCGTATCCGTTGGTATACTCGGGATGCACTTCAATATTCAGTTTAAAAATTTCAATGGCTTCCTTGATTCTTTCCAATTGAATCAACTGATAACCCAGTGCATTCAATTGGCTGGTATCAAAATTGTATTCATCGGGGTGTTTGTTTCTCAAGTCATGATATTTTCCGATGGCCGATTCAATATTATTTTCTAAAATTGTTCGTCCAATGAGGAAACTGACAGGTGTTTTGGGTAGTCTGTATTCAAATTCAAGCATGACAGCAAGGACTGCATTCGTAATACCACCGATCGGAGTAAAATCGCAGTTACTGAGCACAACGACACCTGTCGACTTTTCCGGAAGCATGACAAAATTGGTCCTGTAGCCGACGTCTCCACCACTATGAGAAATCATTAAATTCCCCCTGAAATTTCGAATAAACCAGCTCAATCCAACTGGCGCTGAGGTCCCGTTATTCAGATTTGCAGGTTTCCAGAGCATATCATAACTTTTAGGTTCTAAAATCCGTTTTCCCTTAAATAGTCCTTTATTCATGTTAACAATCGCCCAGTTACACATTTCCAGCACATTCGAATGAAGGGTCGAGCTGGGTGCATGGGCACGATGGTAAGGATAGACTTCGCTTACGATGGCTTCTAATTTTCTCCTGTGGGGAGTCGTGGCCAGCCCAGGATTCACCTTTTTCCTGAGGAATGTACTCTCTTTCATTTCCAGCGGATCGAGGATGTTATTCTTTACGTATTCTTCAAAAGATATCCCCGAAACCTTCGCGATGAGGTCTCCCAATACCTCGAATGCCATATTGCTGTAAGAGAATTTCTCACCCGGTAAGGCGTTTAATTGCCTATTGCCCAGACTTCTGACATATCGTTCCAAAGCCCCGTCATCATATTCAGGTTTATCCCACTGATAATCACGCACATCGGGCATGCCTGATTTATGTCCCAACATCTGTCTTACCGTAATATCCTTGTATCGTTCGTCATCAATTTT
>CAZYTI010000753.1:0-3165 GCA_964650065.1 uncultured bacterium | reverse complement strand
TTTTGTTTCTCTATCCGAGACTCTTTCCGCAATCCACCATCCGAATGGATGTTGATAGAGAAGAAGCGATTGTTCGGGGTACCACCTTCATTGATGAAATGGGTTATAATCTGGAAGATTTTCATCTGTCCCTGAACCTTGATTATGATGGAGATCAGCTTTCCTACCTGAACCGCATTTTTGGGTCAGCCGAGGCCAATCGTTTCATGGCCGATTCGATCCCCGTATTCCATTGGTCTTTGCGATGGTCGAGAGAAAGTTCTTCAACCTCGATTCAATTCGGTGGAGACGAAGAGGAAGTCGATGAGAGATTACGGCAGATCTTTGGTGAGATCAGGCTGACTCTGGATTTGAATGGCAATCCCATTTCTTTCAATGCTTCACCGCAAAGAGATGAAGCCAGTCAAGTTGTTCTTAACGATACAACATCTGGAGAGGATAATCAGCGAATTGCTGAGACCTTTGCTAAGCGGTTGATGGATATGTATGGTGGAACCTGGTCTTATGAGACGTCGGCCGAAGGAGCAGGTCCCAGGGGTATGCTCAATCAATACAATTGGAGAATGGCCGAAACCGTCGCTGGTGAGTTCGTCACACTCAGCGTGCGAATTCGGAACAGCCGTGTACGCAATTTTAGTAAGATATACAATATTCCCAAACCTTTTTCGGAAGAAAAAAGAGGGGATGACTGGGAAGGGGTGGTTGCAGTGATCCTGGGGCTTTTGTTATTCATCCTGGCAGCGATCTATTTTATTCAACGACTTCGTTCCGGTTTATGTGATTTAAAGAGTGGATTATTCCCTGCTGTTGTAGTGATTTTAGGTTACCTGCTCTATTTTTGGGGACAGGTATATTCATCAGCTGGGGATTCCTTCTGGGGATTACTCCTGGGTTTTGTGCTGACGGCTCCCTTTGTAGGGGCCGGTATATGGGCTTTATTTTCTGTTGGGGAATCTCTGACGAGAGAAGTTTGGGCTGAAAAATTGGGTACTGTGGATACATTACGGAGAAAGTTACTCTTTCCAGAACTGGGATTGGCGCTCTTCCGAGGGATAGCCCTTGCAGCATTATGCATGGGAGTCATCGCACTCATGAATTATTTTGGGATCTTGGTTTTTCATGGGTATTTTACCCTTGGGGACTCACATTTACCTTTCTGGACTTTTATTTGGCCGAGTCTCTTTGGCATAGGCAGTGGTTTATTCAGCCCGATTTATATTATTTGTATCTTTTGTCTTTTCCTCATGCCCGTCGTGAGACGTCGTATCAAAAAGAATGTCTGGTTTTTTTGCATTCTCGTGTTACTATGGTCATTTATGAGCATGCCGATACCTCGGCTTTTTCCCTATGTCCTCCGGATGGGTGTCAACGGGTTGATCGGTCTTCTTTTTATGCTATTCTTTTTAAAGTATGATATTCTTACGGTCCTTACCGGTGGTGTAGCCATTCCGATTTTATTTTTTGGAACGACGGCTCTTCATATAGGTAATGGATTTTTTACACTCCATGGATGGATACTCTTCGGTTTTTTACTGATGCTTCTTTTAATCGCTTTTATTGCTTACAGAAGTACTCCTCCATCCGGTGAAGTTGCACCGTATGTTCCCGATTACTTAAAACGTAAATACGAAACGGAAAGAATCCAAAGAGAATTGGAAATTGCGCGAAATGTACAACTCACCTTTTTACCGCGACAGAATCCAGAAATAAAGGGCCTGGACATTGCCAGTTTATGCCTGCCGGCCAAAGAGGTGGGGGGAGACTATTACGATTTCATCGAAATGGGGCCGCGTAAATTGGGAGTAGTCATTGGTGATGTCTCGGGGAAGGGTATATCGGCTGCCTTCTATATGACTCTCACCAAGGGATTCCTTAAATCCCAGGCTCAGAATGTTGCTGCGCCCAGACAGGTCCTCGTCAATATGAACGAGCTATTCTACCAGAATTCAGAAAGAGGATATTTTATCAGTATGATCTATGGCGTCATTGATCTGGATGAAAGGTCCCTAACATTTGCCCGGGCCGGGCATAATCCCATGATTCTACGTCGTCCGGGAAAAGGCATGGTGGAAGAACTCTGTCCCCCGGGTATTGCTTTGGGGTTAGAAGAGGGGGATATCTTCGCTCGTACTATAGAACAACGGACAATTGGGATCGAAGCAAACGATATTTTTCTTTTCTACACGGATGGATTAAATGAAGCACAAAATCGGGTTCGTGAGGAATTCGGAGAGGAGCGATTGAGAGGAATCGTGGAAATGTATACCGAAGAAACAGCCGTTGAATTGTTGGATAGAATTCAAAGAGATATTGAGCGTTTTACGGATCGCGCTCCACAACATGACGATATGACTGCAGTCGTCCTGAAGATCGTATGAGGATTTCTGAATGAAGGTTCAGAGTAAATATTGGATAGGTATTTTCCTACCCATGTTTCTCGTTCTCATCGTTACTGCTTCCGACTTTCGATTTATTTCATTCAATGGACTGCCATTGGACCTAAATCTGATTCGGGAATCACTATTGGGTATGGCACTGGTTTTTTTCCTTCGGGGAATGATCCAAGTCGCCTGGTTCAAGGACCATACCCTCGTACAAAAATTACGCTTTCTGGGTATTACGGTCATCATGCTCTGGGCCGGCATGAAAATTTTATCGATTGAAAGTCTGCCGATCTTAAAATTGAACAACCCGAGGGTCATGCAAACGGTTGATTCGTTTAACCGGGTATTTGGGACCATAGGGATTCTTGCCGTTACTGTCTTTTCTGTTTGGATTTTTGTTCTGCTTAAGGAATTGATCTACGTTCAGCAAGGAAAAAGGACGGAGTTCAACTTTCGGTTTCTCATCATATTTGTTCTACTTCAAATGGTCTATGCATTGGTAGGTGGCCCAGAGAAACGTTTGGACTCGACCAGATCCATTGGAAGCTGTGGTGACATTCCCCTCGGGAATTATTTCTTACCTTTTGTTATTTTATTTGCAGTTATCAATGGGTTTCGTTGCAAATGGATCCACTATTTGAACAAAAACCAGAAAATCGGTTTTCTATTTTTCTTTATATTTGTATATCCTTTTGGATTACTCCTTTTGCTTCAGACGAATAAAGTCGTTTTAATTTACAGTACCGTTATCGGAGCATTCATCCAGTGTTTGATTTATATC
>CAZYTI010000752.1:0-3167 GCA_964650065.1 uncultured bacterium | reverse complement strand
TATTTTTGATGGTCTTCTCGTGAATTATGCAAAGAAAAAAGTGGCATCCGCTTTGATACGGTGATTGCGGGCTGTTTCGGATTTTGATTATGAGTTTCAGATGGCTCTGATGAATCGAAAGCAGATGCCTGAATTGGAAACGGTGTATCTTATGCCCAGTGAAGAGTATACTTATATTAACTCGTCGATCGTCAAGGAAGTTGCTAGGTTGGGAGGGAACATCGATTGTTTTATTCCGTCAAAGGTAGCTGAATCTCTGAGAAAAAAAGTCGATAAAAAGAATTTATCGCCGTGACTTTTGTGAGTTATACGTTACTCATCGTGTAAATAATTGGATCCGCCATTTAGAAGAAGCCGTCGTAGGATCGACTTTAAAGAAAAATCATCGGATTTTTTGTAAATACCTTGTTGAACGCCTTGGGGAAATTATTGTGGATCATGCTACCTCTTCTGTCCATGAAGAGAGGGGGATACTCTCTTTCCATATCCATTCTTGTCCGTCTCCAGGTGTAATTGTATCAGTGAGAGATGTTTCACTTATCGTATTGAAAAAACTTTACTTTTAAATGACCCGGATCAACTACAGCGATAATATCCGTGCTCGGGGAAGGGCACTTTATCTTCAGACAAACAATTTAGAAGAGGAAAGGAAAATTATATCCACATTATTTGAATCCGGGCGAGTATTGGGCAAGGAAGAACGGGGTTATAATGACAATCTAACTTCGGAAAAACTCCGAGATAGGATAAAAAAATTACACATGGGTAATGTAACAACCATTGAACTTCTTTACGAGATTTCTGTTGGGGAGAGAGCGGAATGTGATCGCGCCAGATTAAATCAATTGGGCCTTGGTTTCATGAAATGGAATCTGCTGGAGGAAGCAATCGGTGCATTCAGACGGGCCCTTCAATGCGATTCCCATGATCGTGACTCATGGTTCAGATTGGGTGTCGCAAATCTTCAAAATAAGGACTACGTGAAGGCCATGCAGGCATTCCGTCGGGCATTGAAAATCGATCCGGGAAATGAAAATATTCGGTTTTACGTGACTCTATGTCTCATTGAGATTTTGGTGAACGGTGTTCCGAACAGCACATTTTCGGTTGACAACGATTTCATAAACAAGGTTGGCAGACATTTGAATCGAATGGCGGCCCTTTCATCTCGTTTCCGGAAAGCGGAATTGGAGAAAGCATTAAAAAAATTTAATCGAGGTGAATACGTTGAAACGCTGACGATTCTTCGAAGCATCGCACATGAACGGCAAAATCCTGATTTTGATAAAAGGCGGTAAAGGATTGAAAATTCTGTTTGGAAGGAGTTCATTAAATTGAGCGATTATTGACCATTTGACCCTTTTCAACGAATTGTGGTCGAAAAATTCCATGAAAATTTGACAGCCACTTATCTTTGTTTTTACAATACTTTATAGGTGGATATATTGAAAAAGATAACTTTGGTATGTTATTTGCTAGTCTTAGTCAGGCTTGTTTTCACCAGCCGGATAGGGAGTGAAGGATCCACGAATGCAAAAATTCAGTAAATGCTTATTGATTTTCTTCAATAGGAAGAAGAGATATTTCCTTCCATATATATTCATGATAGGCCTGCCCTCTGTTGTCTCGGCGCAGCTGACCAGTATCACTTTAAATATTGACAACTACACTGTGGGTGAAACAACCAATTACAATTTTGATTTTACAACGTCAACAATTATACCCGCAGGCGGGAAAATTGAATTTACCTTCCCGGCGAATTTTGATGGAAGCAGTGTGACAAACACGGATGTGGGTTCCACGACCATATCCGGGACCTTTACCGTCAATTGGGTAGCGCCTGTCCTGACCGTCACACTGAACGGACCCGGAGATGTCAGTGCGGGAATCCGTGATATGTCCATCTCGAAGGTGGTTAACACGACAGTGACCGGAACCAATTATTCGATAAACATTCAGACCAGAGATAATGTCAATAATCCATTAGACGTGGGTACAACACCACTTTTTCCAATGACCGCCGCAAACCTGCATCATTTCACCCTGGGTGGTGAGCCTTTTACCACGCAGGCCGGTCAGCCGTTTTTGAATAATATCCTCGTAACGGCCTATGATACATACAATAATATCAAGACGAATTATACAGGAAACGTCTATTTCACCAGTACGGATGTGCAGGCCCTTTTACCCTATGTGTCTGGTAGCCGCTATACATTCACCGCAGGAGATAATGGCACTCACAATTTCCCGGGTGCCGGATTTGAACTGAGAACGACGGGGGATTGGACAATAACAATCACCGATGGGACAATCAGTCAGTCCACTGCTGGTAGCATAACGGTCACACCCGGTCCCCTGGTCCGTTTCGCATTGACCGGCGAACCCGGCATTCGACAGGCGGGTCAGCAATTCCCCAATAATATCGTCGTGACCGCTTATGATGGATACAACAACATCAAGACAGATTATACGGGACAAGTTTACTTTCTGAGTAACGATTTGCAGGTTCTATTGCCCTTTACGGCCGTCAGCCGTTATACATTTACAACGGGTGTGGGAGCAGACAACGGTATCCATAACTTTCTTGGGAGCGGCTTTGAGCTTCGGACAACGGGCTTTTGGACCATTACCGTCACCAACGGCACCATAAGCCGGGAGAGCGGAGCGATAACTGTCATACCCGGTCCCTTGGCCCGTTTCACGCTCGCAGGTGAACCCGCTGTGAGTGAGTCCGGTCAACCGTTTCTTAACGATATTATTGTGATTGCATACGATACCTATAACAATGTCAAAACCGACTACACGGGAAGTGTTTATTTCACCAGTACCGACCCACAGGCCCAGTTACCCCATATTCAAACGGGACCCTATACATTTACCATCGGTGCCGGAAATGATAACGGAGAACATCATTTTCCGGGAAACAGTTTTATTTTACGGACGTTAGGATCCCAAACCATAACTGTGCATGCCGGTTTGGTGAATCGGGCGAGTAACATCATCAGTGTCACTGCATCAACACTGTTTGATTTTACACTCAGTTGTGGCACGACACAGACCGCAGGTATACCTTTTCTATTAAGCGTCCAAAACGCCAGAGATCAATTCGGTAATAACTGGACCGGACAGGTAAATGTCTCAGCCTGGCCCGGTGGCGAAAATTCACC
>CAZYTI010000751.1:0-3168 GCA_964650065.1 uncultured bacterium | reverse complement strand
ATTGGGATGTGGTCATGAGATCGCAAATCATACATTTAATCATTTACAGTATTTTAAGAATCTAAGAAAGGATGAAAAGAAAAAAGAAATCGAAAAAGCAGATAAGATATTGTCGGATATAACAGGAGAAAAAATCAGCGGATTTCGAGCACCAGGTTGGCGTCTGGATAAAACGACAATAGATATATTAGAAGAGAATGATTATCATTACGATTCCTCAGTTTTTTCATCAAAAATATTTTCTGTTATCTGCCTGATAAACTGGCTTCTTAATCGGGGAAGATTAAAAGGGACCATTGGGAGTTCTATTGTTTTGAGCGGATCTCCAAAGGTTCCATATCGGCCCGATAATAATAAAATATGGAAGATGGGAAAAGCAAAGATATTGGAAATGCCACCAACCATATTACCAATTATACAATTACCTTTTCTCGGCACACTCTTGTACATGTTTGGAAAAAACATTTTCAATTTTTCTTTTTTCTATTTTAGACTGTTTAACCAGCCATTGTTATATGTGTTACACGGCATTGAATTGGTGGATTACTACACTGCTTTGAATGATAAAAGATTATTGATGAAGCCTGGACTTGGGAAAACGATTGATGAAAAGTTAGAATTATATCATCTGATGCTGTCGAAATTTTCCAAGCATTGTCAATTTATTACCATGAAGGAATTATCAGATTTTTATTGGAGGGAAGGGAAGTAATGGATAGAGGTAAATCTAAAATAAAGGAACTTTACGATCATTCCGTTAATGAATATTATGAAAGCTTTGATACAAGTGCAGGGGATTATTACATCCGCAAGAAAATGGACACTTTTATTAGCTATTTTCATTCAGAGGAACCTTCAAATATAAGACTTTTGGAGATTGGTAGCGCTGACGGTATTTTTACGGAGCAATTTTCAAAAATTGGATATAAAACGTTTAGTATTGATATTTCGTTCACTCAAATAAATAAGGCTAAGGAGATATGCGGAGATGAGTGCAATTTTGTTACTGCTGATGGGGAAGCTCTCCCCTTCGCCGCGGAGAGTTTTGATATTATTGTGAGTATGTGTACAGTTCGTTATTTCACTGATCCTTCTGAGACTATCGCACAATGGTATCATCTATTGACTCCTAATGGGATTTTAATAATAGATGTACCCAATAAATTTTGCCCCTTTTTTTGGGGTATTAATAATATTATTAATAAGATAATAAAAGTTCCAAAGCCAGCAAGGACCTTGAAGTATTCAAGTTATGAAATTAAAGAAATTTTTGAAAAGGCTGGTTTCGAGGATCCTGTTACAAGGCAAATTTTACTGGTTTATCGATATTTTCCTAAGTGGATATTTCTGATCGTAAAATTTATTGAGAGGATTTTAGAACATCTTCCTGGGGGGAGTCATTTGTTTGCTTTGATTGTATGCAAGGGTGTAAAAAAATAAAATAAGTTTATGAGAAAACTAAAAATATGTATTTTGACTTCAACTTTTCCAAGATTTAATGATGATAACTTTGGTATATTCATTTATCGAAATGCAGCGGCATTAGCTGAAGCTGGAACAGAAGTACATGTAATTACACCGAGTGCAAAGGATGCACAAACATTCGAGATTATGGACGGTATCCGGGTTTACAGATTCAGATATTGGATTCCCCCAAAATTTCAAAAGGTCGCATATAGAGATAGTATACTACAAAATTTGCGAACGAACCGATTAGCGAAAATTCAGTTGCCTTTTTTCTTAATTTCTTTTCTCTGTAAGAGTCTGATTGTTGCTAGAAAATGTGATATTATCCACGCTCAATGGATTCCCACTGCATTTCCGGGCCTTTTCACAAAACTATTATATCATATTCCGGTCGCTGTGAGTATTCGCGGCACGGATATCCGTGTCCTTGCCAGAGGAATATTAATGCGCAAAGTTACGAAATTTATCCTTGATAGAGTAGATCAGGTTATTTCTTTGGCTCCAGGCGAGTCTATCTTGGCCCGCGAGCTGGGGGATTATGAGATCATTGAAACACATAATCCTTTAGATGGGAATAAATTTAATCCAGACATTCCTTTTGCAAACTTAAAAAAAGAATTTAACTTGCATGATGAATTGATCGTGTCTTTCATTGGTCGACTTTTTCCGGAGACAGATCCCCTGACTTTTGTTGAAGCCATCCCAAGTGTTATAAAACAATTTAGTAATGTAAAGTTTTTTATTGTTGGGTTTGGTATTTTAAAGGACGAAGTAGAGAAAAAAATAATAGAATTAAATATAGGCGAGTTTGTGATACTGACAGGAAACAGACAGGACACCAATGTTTTTCATGCAGCAACAGATATTTATGTTAATCCCAGGGTATATGAAAATCTCTGGAATAATTCCATGATTGAAGCGATGGCTTCTGGCTGTGCATGCATCGTCACAACTGCTGGTGAAGTGACTAATTATTTAACTCATATGAAAAATGTCTATATGATACCACCTCAAAACCCTGAGAAATTGGCTGAAGCATTAATTCTATTGTTAAATGACAAGAATATACGAGATTCGTTGATTCAGAATGCCAGAGCATATATTAAAGAGAATCCTTTTTATAAGCAAGAGGTGGTCAATCATCTATTATCGATTTATAGAAATATGTTGAGAATGAATAAGTCATGAAGAAAATCCCATTCAGTGCACCGGACATAACATCAGAAGAACTAGAGGCTGTAACCGATGTGATCAAGAGTGGTTGGCTTGCCCACGGTAAATATTCGAAACGCCTGGAAGCTTTATTCTGTGAATTTACAGGAGCAAAATTCTCGACCACTGTTTCAAATTGCACCGCCGGTTTACATCTTTCGTGTCTTGCGGCCGGATTTGGCCTGGGGGACGAAGTTATTGTTCCGGCACAGACCCATACGGCAACAGCACATGCCGTGGAATATACTGGGGCAAGAGCCAAATTTGCGGATGTACATCCAGTCACGGGCAATATACTCATTCAGGAAATCGAAAAAAAGATTACGAAGAACACGAAAGGAATTATTCCAGTTCATTTAGCAGGTTACCCCTGTGATATGAATGAAATAAAAAATCTATCCGATACATACAATTTAGTAATAATCGAAGATTGTGCACATGCCATTGGTACCCGTATCAATGGCACCCACATGGGTAATTGGGGGGTAA
>CAZYTI010000750.1:0-3172 GCA_964650065.1 uncultured bacterium | reverse complement strand
TGCTATCGGTCATGGGATATCTAAGTAGATAGCTTTCCACAATTGTCACGTGGTTGGGATGGATCCCTAAGTACAGGATGAGTTCTTCTGTCGACTTATCATAGTTCATCCGTACGCCATAGAGATTCACCAGATTCAGGATAAACAGATCCTCTTTTCCAATCTTCTTACGCCCCTCTAAATAAACATCGATGGCATCGTCCAGAAGTCGTTCCAGAGACATGGCACTTGCCACTGAATGGTAGATCCCCTGAGTTTTGGGATAACGCTGTAGAACGTCCTTCCACAAGGCCATCGCTTCGTCACGCCTGCCCATTTTATAATAGATCTTCCCGACATCCACATCCAGATTGGGATCGGCACGTTTCTGTCGTTGTGCCTCGACGATCTGTAGGGCACGTTCGTACTGCTGATTAATAACATAGACATTCTTCAAACGATTAAATACGGTCACATCGTTAGGATTCAGTCGATACAGTTCCTCATACACAATTTGCGCTGCTTCCCAACGGCCCGCCTTTTCCAAATTCTGAGCATGAGTGAGTTTCTGCCTTATATCCTGAGCAAAACCATCTCCAAGAGGAAGACACGATATTCCGACCATCAATATGAAAAAAAGATTTCTTTTAAACAGCATGAAGGAAATATCCTCACATTATTTGATCTTTATTATACCTCCGAAGAATCCCAGAAGATCCGCATCTTGATTTTTCCTTAATGTAGTCAAAATGAATGTTATATAAAACCAATACTCGGTACATTTTTCAAGATAGTCGTTGAAAAATGGCCCTCGTTGTACTTACAGCAGCGTGGAGCATACTCCATGCTCTACACACCCCGGAATCATTCTCCTAAAACTTCTTTGGACATGTGCATACTCACCAGCATGTGGGGTGCATCCACCACCTCACCGATTTTCAAGTCGCCGGCAAGAGAACAAAGCACATAGGCTTCGGTTCGATCCAGACCATGTTCTGCTTCCAGATAATCAATCATATAACGCAGGGCCTTCTTGGCGGCTTCGTCCAGGGTGGTCCCAAATGCAGTTACAGCGTAATAATCATCAGTTTCATACTGCGGTTCCCTCAAATAACCTTTCCCTTTGATCACATTCACTTCATACACGATACGCATAGGCGCTTCGATGGCTGTACCGCAAACCTCGCCGGCTCCCTGCACAGCATGTGCATCTCCGATGGAAAAAAGAGCTCCCTCTACGAAAACAGGGAAATATACTGTCGTTCCTTCAACCAGGTGGGGATCGTCCATGTTACCGCCATTGGCCCTGGGTGGAATCGTGGTAATCATCTCATCCGTCTCTGGGGCAACACCCATGACTCCCGGAAACGGTTTTAGAGGAACGGTAAATTTATCGGCAAATTTTATGGACTTGGAAGCCTTCCCTAAAGTATAGGTTTTCAAATAGGGTTCGGTAAATTCATCTGCCAGGAATCCAAATCCCGGGAAAATACCCACCCAACCCCAATCACCGACCTCTATCAAGTGGAGTGTCACGGCCAGGACGTCTCCCGGCTGAGCCCCTTCTACATAGACAGGACCTGTCAAAGGATGGACCGGATCGAAATCCATGCTGGTCAGATCTTCAATTCCCGAGCCCAATTTGATCTGTTCGTCCGACGCTTCTTCAGTCTCTGCCTCTATGATGGCACCCGACGGCACTCGTAATACAGGTGGAATTTTTCGACTGAATTTGTTGTGCGTTTGATCCCGCGTCAGAGAATAATCGGCCTTGGGAACATCTTTCGGTCTTGCCGCATCCTCTGGCAGACCCGTGCAATTCACCAATAAGATAATCACGATTAATAGAACAAGTGCTGACCAGACTTTTATAGAATTTTGGATCTTCATTTTTCTCCCTCCATCAATTCTCATTTTGTATTATAAAATAATACTATTTTCATCCTAAAGTTCCAAGTACATCCACTCCTTTGTGTAAGGTACCCTACTCTGGAGAACACCCTTATCTTTCGTTACCAACAGCCCATCACTGGGATTGTTACCCAGCTCCATTTTTGGGATCGTAAAGTCCGGGTTCGACACTGATGGTCATCCCTTCTTTCAGAACTGTCTGATCTCCTAAAGCGAGCCATGGGGCCTGGTGTCCTTCCATGCCTTCTCCATGAGCAGGACGATGGTATATGTAATCCTGCATGCCCTGCTTGACCTGGTACTTGTGGATTTTTTCCGCTACCGAACTGCACGTCACACCTGCCTTGGATTCTGCTTCCTGAATCCGCACACATTCCGTCACCGTTTCCCACATGACTCTTTCTCCGATTTATAGCTTTCCACTGCCTCATCGATCGTATCAAAGGCATCAAAAATCGTCAATAGTTTTGTGATCATGAATAAACTTTTCACTTTTTCCACCGCTCCGGCAATCTTGAAATTTCCTCCGGCATTTTTGCAGGAAGTAAAACACCCCATGAGCATGCCCAATCCTTTGCTGTTGATCCACTTAATCTTCGACATATCGGCGACAATCTTGCTCTTCCCTCCTTCCAGCAAATCTTTAACCATCTGATGATAATCATCGGTTTCTTTTCCGCCCATGAGTTTCCCTCTTGTGGATACGATCACCACATCATCGTAATGGGTTAATGTGATGGACATAATAAGTCTCCCTTCCGAATCATAAACTATGATATTATTTCATTCTTTTTAACAGGACAATAGTGATATCATCCGTCTGTGTTCTGCTTCCGGCAAATTGTCCGACTGATTGAATAATGGCATCTGTGAGATCCCGGGCCGGTTTATCAAAATGTGTTTTCATCGTTTCCAGCAACCGGTCTTCACCATACTCCTCATTCCCTTCGTTCATGGCTTCCGTCACGCCGTCGGAGTAAATGAGTAAACAGTCGCCCCGATTAAAATCAATGACACCTTCCTCATATTGAGACCCCTCCATGAGACTCAAAGCAACACCGGCGGTTTCAAGAATCTTGACCATCTTTCCCTGACAAAATAGAATGGGGCGGTTATGTCCTGCATTGGCATATAACAATTGGTGATTCTGGTTATCAAAAACACCATAAAAAAGTGTGGTAAACGTTTTGGGATCCGTACTTTGAAAAAGCAACCGGTTGGATCGTTCCAAACACTCTTTGGGAGAGGGTTTCAATAGGGTCTGAGCCCGAATGGTGGCTTG
>CAZYTI010000749.1:0-3172 GCA_964650065.1 uncultured bacterium | reverse complement strand
TTTTTTAAAAGCATGTTCTCAGAAAGAAGAAACGGTAATTCGCTCGGGCCTCGATGTTTTGGTCGAAGAAGAGATCTCCATTTTACATGGAAAACACATCGGGATCATTACCAATCCTACGGCAATCAACAGAAACGGCCAGCACATCGTCGATCTTCTTGCGAATCTTTCACAATTTAAAATAGTGGCCCTGTTTGGTCCTGAGCACGGGATTCGCGGTGATCAAAATGAATTGATAGTCAATGGTAAGGATGAGAAAACCGGGCTCCCCGTTTACAGTCTTTATGGCGAGACCAGAAAACCAACATCCGAGATGCTGGATGGAATCGATCTTCTCATTTTTGATATCCAGGACATTGGGGCACGGTTCTATACCTACATTAGTACAATGGCCAATGCCATGGAGGCTGCAGCAGAGAATGGGATTCCTTTTCTCGTTTTGGACCGGCCCAATCCCATTTCAGGACGTATTGTGGAAGGTCCGGTTTTAGATCTGCAATTCAAATCGTTCGTGGGCATCGCACCGATTCCTGTTCGGCATGGATTGACGGTGGGAGAACTGGCAGGCATGTTTAATGACCAGGGGTGGCTTGGTTCGGGTGTCCAATGCGACCTCTCTGTTATCCCCGTAGATGGGTGGAAGCGGCAGATTTGGTTCGACGAGACCGGACTCAGCTGGATTCGGCCTTCACCCAATATGCCCAACCTGGCGGCGGCGACACTCTACCCAGGACTCTGTTTCCTGGAGGCGACTAACGTTTCCGAAGGCAGAGGAACGGAAGCACCTTTCCTGCAGATTGGCGCTCCCTGGATAGACGGTGAGAAGTTGCTGAGTGTATTGGAAGCTCAACAAATTCCGGCCGTCAGATTTTCATCCGTCGAGTTTACCCCTGTGGACCTGGTCGGTCGCGTCATGAATCCCAAGTACGAAGGGGAGGCTTGCGGGGGAGTCAAGATTGAAGTCACAGAGCGGGACAGATTTAACGCCGTCCACTTTGGGATTCACCTCGTCTGTGTTATGCGGGATCTCTATCCCAACCATTTCCAATGGAGGGGGAATAGCACACGCTGGATGGAATTGCTTTCGGGAACAGATTGGATCCCGGTAGCTATTGAGAATGGGGAATCACCCGATGCTATTATCACGCAGTGGCAGGATGAATTAAATGCATTTTTGGAGATAAGGCAGCAGTATTTAATTTATAAGTAAATTGAACGTGTCAATTTTAAAAACCACTGATTACACAGATTTTCACAGAACTATTATTCATTATAATAATAAAAACAATCAGTGTTAATCTGTGAAATTTGTGGTAAAAAAGCTTTTTAAAGTCAACTCATGACTGAATCGAAATCAAAACCCAAAAGACTTTTTCTCGTTGACGGAACGGCATTGGCCTATCGTTCCTATTTTGCTTTTATTCGTAATCCTCTGATTAATTCCAAGGGTGTGAACACCAGTGGCGTGTTCGGATTTACGAATACCCTGTTGAGAATCGTCAAAACGGAAAAACCAGACTATATCGCCTGCGTTTTTGATACGCCTTCACCGACCTTTCGTCACAAGGTCTATCCCGAATACAAGGCAACCCGTGAAAAGATGCCCGACGACCTGGCTGCCCAATTGCCCATCATTCGTGAAATCGTCCAGGCCTTCCGTATTCCAGTCATCGAGAAGGAAGGTTTCGAGGCCGATGATGTCATGGGAACATTGGCGAAAATGGCCGAGGCAGAGCAGTTGGAAACCCTTCTGGTCACCGGCGACAAAGATTTCATGCAACTCGTATCCGAAAACGTAAAGATGTACTCCTTCGGTGGCAGGGGCAGCAGCTCGGAAGTGACAATTCTCGATCCCGAGGGTGTTAAAGAGAAAATGGGTGTTCGACCCGATCAAATTATTGATCTATTAGGCCTCATGGGTGATAGTTCCGATAATGTACCCGGGGTGCCCGGAATCGGTCCAAAGACGGCTAAGGAGCTTATTGATTCTTTCGGATCCATGGAAACAGTACTGGATAAGACGGAGGAGGTGAAGCGGGAAAAAATTAGGGAGAACCTGATCACTTTCCGTGACCAAGCCATCCTTTCCAAAGATCTTGTGACCCTTCGGCTGGATGTCCCCCTGGAGGTGTCTGTTATGGATCTCGAGGCCGATGTGCTGGATCGAGAGAAGGTGGTCGCACTATTCCAGGAATTGGAATTCGATCGTTTTTTAGAAGAGATTGCCGAATTAATTAAAGGGCCTGAGGAGAGCCTGCCCAGGAATTATCGTACCATTCACACGGTTGAAGATTTGGACCGTTTTGTGGACGAATTAGGAAAAATTCCCACGTTCACCGTTGATTTAGAGACGACATCTCTAGATCCCATATCGGCAAGGATCGTCGGATTTTCATTTTCCTGGAAGGAGGGAGAAGCAACATATATTCCTGTGCTATGTCCCGATGAGGATCGATCCGGGGATCTTTTCGAGTCTCTGGAGGCAAATTCTCTCCAGTTTTTGATTGAGAAATTGAAACCGATTCTGGAGGATCCCAATTCGCATAAATGTGGACAAAACATCAAGTACGATATGCGGGTTCTTCACCATCATGGCATCCGTCTCCAGGGCATAGATTTTGACACGATGGTGGCCGCGTACTTGATCAATCCTTCTTCAAGGCAGTTTGGTCTCGATGCCCTGGCCATGGAATATTTGAATATTCGAAAAATTACGACGAAATCACTCATTGGGGTGGGTAAGAAGCAGATCGGCATGGATCAGGTGGACCTGGAAAGCGTCGCCGAATACGGTTGCGAAGATGCCGATGTGACTCACAGATTACGCCAGGTACTTGAACCTAAATTGTATGAAAATGAGATAGATCATCTCTTCCGGGAAGTAGAAATGCCCCTGATACAAGTATTGATGGAGATGGAAGAGCATGGTGTGGCATTGGATCATGACCTTTTGGGTCACATGTCCAAAGAAATGGAAACCAGGCTCCAACAGAGGCGGAACGATATCTACGAAATCGCAGGAGAAGAATTCAATATCAATTCGACACAGCAGTTGGGGAAAATACTATTCGAGAAACTCAAAGTCCATGAACTCGTTGGATTACGGAGACCAAGAAGAACCAAAACGGGATATGCCACAGATGTGCGGGTACTGGAATCATTGTCATATCCC
>CAZYTI010000748.1:0-3175 GCA_964650065.1 uncultured bacterium | reverse complement strand
AAAAAATCATATAATTTAGGAGGATAATTATATATTATCCCTTTGAAATATACGCCATGGAGATTCTCTTTTTCAAATAAGTCATGCTTTAAAAGGTCCTTCAATTTTTCTATGACCTCTGGTAACTGTGGGGAAATTCGGTGAGGTCCGATGTCAAACTTTATGTCATCTCGCTCTAAAGTTTTAGACAATCCACCGATCCTCTCATTTGATTCTAATATGGTCACTTCAAAATCTTCATTGTTTAATAAACCCCACGCAAGAGAGAGTCCTGAGGGGCCAGCACCCAGAACCACGACTTTTTTTGGCATCTCAGTTACCTTTGCCCGATCCTTTTTTATACATTCTTAAGCAGAGCCACAAGAAAGCTATGCTATTTTGGGGACGACTGCTTTTGAGTTGCCCCAAAAGTACCAAGTGTCGTTAGCCAAATTGCCCAACCTAAAAGAAAAGTCGTGCTAAAAACTCCCAAAAAGGAGAAAAAACCAATATAGACCCTATTCAATCCATTGCCTGAGAAAGTAAATTCTATGTCCTGGTGCCCGCTATCTAATTTCACAGCCTTGAACGCAAGATTGGCCGTTGCTATTTTCCGGGGTTGACCGTTAACTGTGGCACGCCATCCCGGATGATAATTGTCAAGGTATATTAGCCATGCACCAGTTGGAGAGGAAATATCAGCCGTCACATTTAATGAATTGGCACTAAAGTGGATCACATGAATTCTTCCGGGAGATTCGGAGCAGGCCGGTTTTTGAAAAGGGAGTTGGAGATTCTCAAAAGTGTTATGAAAAATCACAGGAGATATATCGATGGTCTGGGACTGTCTGATGATATTGGCAGCTTCATCCAGACTATTGGCGATGGATACGTCGCACGTCAGGAAGAGTTTAGGGGTGTTACACCCCAGAGCTCTTGCGAACGGCCTATCGTCGGCCATATCATTTAGCTTTGGTGCCTCTCCAGCTAGGGGCACGTCAAGGGGGATACCTAACCGAGCCCTAATAAACCGATCAAGACCCAGCGACACATAGTCGGCCCGGTATTCTGGGAAGCAAGGATCGATATATATACTAGAATAGTTTGTCGTGAATTTTTCACCATAATACTTTGTGATAAGGGGAGCAGTTCGGCCAATAAGAAGCGTTGTCTCTTCAGGGGAAGTACGTTTATTGTGAAACTCATATTTTTTGCCCTTAAATAGCGATTTAACAAAATCAATCTTCCAACTGTATTCCCTCGCTACTTCATATTTTTGCTTAGTAACCTCAGGAAGCCTTATGGGAGAAAGAAAAAACAGAAAATGGTTATAGGACATGATTTCAAATAAGAAAAAGATTGTCATAATGAGATGCATATTGTTCGTTTTCGATTTAATTTTGCCGTACAATACATACAGAAAGGTGAGCAACACACAAAGATCAAAGCAATGAAAGTAATACGAATATTGGCTGTAAAAAATTTGTGTATAAGGAATTTTACCTCTAAAAGCGAATATATCAAGGGATATAATTGCCACAGCCAGTCCCAAACCGATCCAGATTATCGAAAATCGCTGTGACGCGTTATGAGATGAAGAAAGATATCGATCTAATCCAAATCCAGATAAAATCAGGAGTAGTGGTTTAATGAGTTGGCGAGCGAGGAAAAGATGACGGAAGTGATTAAAAAGAGGGAACGTGTAATATAAAAATGTCGCCACAAAGGAGAGAAGAGGCACGCTCAAGAAGAACACGAGCGCTGTAATCACAAAGAACGCTTTAAAAATATTATCGTTATAGGAAGTTTTAAGGGCATACAAGAAAAAAATTAGGGGAATGAGCCCAATATAAAACGTTACCTCATTACAGGCTGGGACAGCGTAAATTATTTCAGGAAGCGTCCCAAGACCGGTACCGGGTTGTATTCCGCCATAATATGTGAGGAAATTCCAGAGCGAAACCTTACCTGTAGTGGGATCACGGCCGGGGGAATAGATCAGCGTATAATGAAAGGCATTCAGCGTAAAGGCAGTGATAATGATGAACGTAACAAGAAAGAAAGAGCATAATAGGGCTGAGTGGGGTTTAAAGAGACCCCTCACATCAATGGCAAGATTGGCTTTGGAGAAAAACAACATGAAAACGAATACAAAATAGAAGAACATGAAAAGAGGGAGATAATAGATTAAGTTTCCAATCAGAGATAGGGCTGTGATAAAACCGGCAGAAAAAAGATGTCTAAAATCATTTGTATCGTGAAATCGCATGATAAAAAATAATGTCAGGGGAACCAAGTAATAAAGTCTAAAGTTCCAATAGATTTGGATTCCCCAAAAGGACGAAATGACAGTAGAGCCTATACAAACAAAAGAAATTGTTGCACGATGAGAAAATAATCGCCTTGACAAAAAATATGTGCCTATAAGCAGTGCTAACTGTTCAAGAAAGAGAGCGCTTTTGAAAAGGAGAAGGGCATCTGTCAATCCAAACAGTTTCCCAATAAAAGCCGTAAAATACAATGCTGGAGACATGGTGATTAGGAGGTAATAGTCGATGGGACTACCGAACAGATTGTATGGCATCCAAAGAGGAATTTCGTTATGTAAAAGATACTCATTATAGATGAAAGAGAAAATTCCCACACTTCCCATGGTATCATGAACCGGCATGAAGTTAAAGTCAGGCATAAAATAGGGTATATTTATGGCGATGAGAATCAATACAAGTAATGCAAACTGAATGTTAACATGCTTTATAACCCGCTTATAAAAAGTCATTAGCAATGTTTGAGACATAAGTATATGAGACATAAGTATTATAGCCCTTAATTACTATATGAGCACTGGAGTTATGGATTTAAAGGAAAGAAACATTATTTCGCTTTTGCCATCCACAGCTCCACTACTCCAACACTCGCGATCGTTCACCCTTTGGGGGCCCCCGGACTGTTACCAACATGCCAGAATTCCATAACAATAAATGGAAACTCTTGTACGATTAAATCAAGAAACTTATCAAGATGATCGCCTGATCAAACTGCTGAGGCATGCCAGTGACCGTACACAAACCATTACGCAAAATACATGCCCAGACTTGTCGTTATACCTTCAGACCCGTATCATTATCCTCTGGCAGCCTGCAAGCCTTGAACTGGCAACAGCATGCATCAAAAAATTGGTAATGCTCCCTTTAAT
>CAZYTI010000747.1:0-3177 GCA_964650065.1 uncultured bacterium | reverse complement strand
AAAATGAATCCATTCCGTATCCAGGCCAGCGTCCTTCAACGCTTTGATCTTATGCGTCTGAGTGCTTTCCGTATCGATCTCAAAGGTCTTAATCCCCTGATTTTGGCAAAATTTATAGGCCCTGGTATCATATCCTGCGCCCATGAACACCACCTGGTCCATATCTCCAATATACCTGTCCAGAGATTCATCAAAAAACTCGGTCCGGGCATTAATCATGTTGTTCAAGGACTCTTTTCCCGGTTCGACAAATTTGAACCACGCCGGCACATAGCCGGTTAGTTTTTTCCCCAACTCCAAGGGGAATATGACCATTTTCAATCCGGCCATGGTGGTGATGGGAAGTTTGGAAATCATCCTTTCGACCGCGTCATCAGTCCGCACGCCTGAACGGTGCAGCATCCAGCGAACATTCAGCATATCTGATCCTGTGAGGGACATTCCCGTTCTTTTGGCCTGTATAAAAAGATAAATGGTGGAATAAATATAACCGATGATTGTTATGGGTGAGAGGAAAATCTGAATTATTACAAAAAATGTGAAACGCATGTTACCTCCAGACTAAAATATTTTGAGATTATGGGTTAAAATATTAACTTAAAATGCTAAATAGTGGACAAGAAGTTTGGTAAAAGATAATAGATCTTCAATATAGACATGCTCATCCTTTCCATGAGGATTATTTGAATTCGATCGGAATACACCTGTTGTTAGTACTTCAGGCTTTTCTGCCTCTAATTTATCCAATACAAATCCAAGATCTGTTGACCCTCCTATCCCACCGAAGATAAGCTCCTCATATCCCAATACAGATTTTAAAGATTTCATCCAGTTTACAAGTGCTGGCGTATGGGGATCGAAAGAAACCGGCGCATAAAGATGCCTTATAGTTTGCTTTAAGTCGACTAAGCTAGAACGAGACATTCCCTTTTCAACAGCTTTTGTGATTTCATCTATTACCTCGTTAAAAGGTTCTTCCTGGATATATCTCCGGTTTATTGTCAGGCGGCATTCGCCGGGGACTATGTTGTCCTTGGTGCCGCTATTAATGACGGCTAAATTAAACATGGGAGTCATGTTTTTATTGGGATTCTGAGGGTCTGGTAAACATGGAATGCTGGATTGTCTTTGCTCTACATCTTTTTTTAAGGATATGAGTTCGTTTAAAACTGGTACAATCTCTTCAATAGCGTTAATACCAAGATAGTTCATCCCTGAGTGACAGCTTTTGCCGAAAACGGTTAAGTCAATGGACACACAGCCGGTGGCACCATGAATAAAGGCTGGTACTATACCTCCTAGATCAGTCCAGATGATGTGGTCAGAAAAATATCCTTGTTCGGCTAAATATCGGGAACCAGGATAATGCCCTATTTCCTCGTCCGTACAGAACAAACAATCAATGTCATATCTTGGCTCTATTCCTAATTTGTGCATTACCTTTATTGCACCCAGTATACAAGCCATCGATCCCTTATTGTCCACAGTGCCTCGGCCATATAGACGACCTTCTTTTATCAGTCCACCGAATGGGTCAACGGTCCATGAGTCATCTATAGGCACAACATCCATATGGGCATAAAGCGACACTTTGGGCTTTCCAGTCATCAATCCAGCGACTAAATTGGTTCGATTGCCTTTAAGTGGCAATGGTATTTCCCTTACTTTATCTTGAGGCAGCGTTACACGTTTAGTCTCAAATCCATATTTTTGAAACTCTGGCTCTAATATATCGATCATTTTGTCATAGTTGTCACCAGGTGGGACTGAAGTGTCTATGGCAATAATTTTTCTCAAGATTTCGATAATATAATTTTTTTCTTGATCGATTCTTGAAAATGCTTCTTGATAATTCATTTAATTCCTTTCAAAAGTTTGTAAAGATTACACATGAAACACTTGATTTTTCTCAATCTTCTAAATTTCTGTCATACTATATGTAGTAGCAGCTCAATTCATAATCTATTGCTCAATATGCAATAATTATCATTCACTCTGATGATCTTGCTCAAAGACCATCCTGTATCGTTTAGTATTTTTTCTGCAATATTACTACTGAAATGAATCCATGGGAACTCTTCACTATATTCATTGTTATACTTAAATCGTAACTTACGCTCAAGAACTCCTGATTCTTTGTTTGTTAATCCAGTTTTAATTTCACGAGAATCAAAGATCAATATACCCTCTTGGGAAGAACACGAATGGCATTTTTCAAGAATTGATTTGATTCCTGATATGGTACCCCCCATGCCAATACTGCGATTAAGCAGCAGGATCGTGTCAAAAATTCCGAGTTTTTCCATATTTTTCCAGGATTCGACATAGACATCCCTGATGCCTAGCTGCCGACAGAGTTGGACGCAATATGTATCGATATCCAATCCGCATATGTCCACACCCTGGTCTTGCAAATATCGCATGATTCGACCAGAGCCGCAACCGATCTCCAGACAGCGACCTTTAACATAGTTCAATAACTCATGTTCCTGCTTATCCGGCTGATTATAAAATAGAAACTAAGGTTAAGTTCATATTCACCATACTTATCACAAATATAGAAGGGCCCTTTCAAAGAATTATGATAAAAATCAGTCAAAGCTCGGCCAAATAAGCTCATTGGCATGGAGACTCCTTTTCCTTTGAAACGCTACACACAAGAGGGACATATCAACTCCGGTTTTCACCGCACTTTTTTCAGAACTTTTCACCTTTACGATTCTCAAATTGGCATTTTTGGCTCATATATTCCAGATAAAAAAGGCCGTAATAGATTCGAGTTAGTTCATTTTTCTCAATCAACTATCCAAAGATCTAAGGGTAGATAACTTGTTAAATTTTCTATTCCATTATCGGTTACTAATACAATGTCCTCCGGCATGCTCCCACAGAGTTCTTGATTAGAATCAAATGCACCCATTTCTATACAAAAAACCATCTTTGGCTCTACAATTGTTTCCTCGTTCGCTCTGATCCATGGAGGTTCATGGTTTGCAAAGCCCATGCTATGCCCCATAAAATCGATAATCGGCAATTGATCCGAATCTCTCTTTTGAATTGTCTCAACTGCTTTGTTGTAAATATCACAAATACGTATCCCTGGTTTTATAAAGTCGAGAGTTTCTAAAAAGGCATCTTTAATAATTTTGGACAACTCTAGTTGTTTTTGTGGTGGTT
>CAZYTI010000746.1:0-3180 GCA_964650065.1 uncultured bacterium | reverse complement strand
AGCATCTCCCGCTTCGCATCCAGGGATACCCTCAGGCCGAGGAAATCGGGTCAGACCAGGGTTTGGGCCTGGAAGATCGATTAAAGGACATCACGGATAACATGGAACGCAAGCTCATCCTGAATGCATTGGACGAGAGTGGAGGCAGTCGAACCCGGGCTGCAGAAATACTCAAGGTAAGCCGAAAAACCCTGTTCAACAAGATGCAGAAATTGGGTGTCAAAGTGGATAAAAAACACGAATAGATAGCGAAGCTTCGCCTCTGCTCCAGAGATGCCTGTCTGCCGCTAGGCAGGGATCCGCCACTGGCGGAAAACCGATAAATACAGGCTGCTGGTTTATGGTTAAATAAAAGATTTCTTTGGAAAATGGAATCTGTTCACTAAATTAAAAAATCTGAATTGTAAAAATGGAGGCTCAGGCTATGAAGAAGCTATTCATCATCACATTACTACTCATTTTCTTCACTTCCTCATCTATTGCACAAGTGGGATTCAAAGACAGGCCGATAACGAACAATGTCATGAGACCGACGGGGTATACGCTCAATCGGGGAGAATTTATCGTCGGAATTGGTTCCATTGGTTTCGGCATAACCGACAATGTCCAGGTTGGCACCAATCTGCTCCTCTATCTTTTTCAGGTTTATAATGCCAACCTAAAAGTCAGCCTGATCAAAACCGAATCGTCGGCATTTGCTCTGGGGCTCTCAGTAAACAGCTTCAATCTCGATGTGGGAGCCGATGAAATCGGTTTTACCTCTATTTCTCCTTATGCCGCCTACACATCAAAAATGGGGGAAAGCACCTATTTGCACCTGGGGGGACAATACAGCAGTTTTTCCGGTGAGGCAGATATAGATGATGCAAATGCATCTGAAACCTCATCGGGTACGTCCCTGTTCGCGGGTATCGAGCATAGCTTTTCCCATAAGACAAAATTTTTAGCTGAAGGAGGCTATGACCTCACTTTTGAAGGTTTCCGAATTGGAGGCGCAGTCCTTTTCGGCTGGGAAAAATTTCGATTAAAACTGGGTGTCAACTATTTCAGTGTCTCAGATGGAGACAACGATAGGGTCGGATTCACCTTTCCCGTGATTGGACTCTGGTGGAGGTTTGAGGGATAATCTAAAAACCATGATATCGAAAAGAAAGAGCAGTCGGGATTCGACTCCCACTGCTCTTTTAATTTTTAGCTTTCAGCCATCAGATTTCAGCTATCGGCCCTACTCACTTTTCGGTCTAAATCTCTTCGTCCGATTACCGATTACTTTTTTTCACCGTTCACCGTTTACCGTTCACCGTTTACCGTTTACATTTCTTTCACCGATTACCTTCTTTACTCTACTCACCATCTTTTTACTCGCTCTTCCGTGACTTCGCCGCCACTTTGTACAGATACCAGCCCAATCCACAAAAAATAATGGCAGACACGACTTGTCCCAGCCAGTCGGCAGGATAGACCACTTCCAAGAATTTAGGTGACTTGGTCGTGATCACTGCAATGACGGCTCGGATCACCCCCATGATACCCACACCGGCGATAAAACCGGAACCCATAAGTATCCCCTGATCCTTGCCTTTTTTTGCACCTGCTTTGTCTGTGCCATATTTTTTCTCAATGAAATGCCTCAGCATGCCTCCTACAAATACCGGGGTCATCGTATAAAGAGGAAGATACATCCCCACGGCAAAGGGTAGAGGTGGAATCTTCAGAAAAACGACCAAAACGGCAAATGCTGCCCCAATGCCCACCAGATCCCACCTAAGATTTCCATCCAAAACGCCATCCAGCACGGTCTTCATCAAAGTAGCCTGGGGAGCCGGAAGTTCATCGGTCCCGAACCCATAAGCCTTACCCAGATAGTAGACCGCCAGACAAACGAAGAAAGCCGACCCAACAGCACCCATTAGCTCACTGATCTGCTGCTTCCGGGGTGTAGCACCTACCAGGAATCCCGCTTTCAGATCCTGAGAAATATCCCCGGCTATGGATGCAGCGATACAAACGATGGTACCAATGGTCAGGGCGGTAATTTTACCGGTCAGATCCGTCCAGCCCAGTAATTTAAAGACCAAACCCGTTCCCAGAAGCGTTACAATGGCCATTCCCGAGGTCGGATTGGAGGAAACACCAATCATACCCACGATTCGCGAGGAGACCGTCACGAAACAGAAGGCGAATATGGCGATGGCCATGGCACTGAAAAATCGCATGAGCACAAATGTATTATTACCAATAATACCGGGAATAAAAGTGATTAATAGCACGACAATGGAAACCCCCAGGAGAACATATTTGATGGACAAATCACGTTCCGTTCGTTGTTTCCCCGTATTGAGTTCAGCAGCGCTCGACCGGAGCTCTCGAATCCCAATTTTCAAGGACCCAATCATCGTGGGAATCGCCTTGGCCACGGTAATCAGTCCGGCCGCTGCCACGGCACCTGCACCGATGATACGTATGTATCCCTCCCAGATCTGTTTGGCCGTCAAATCTCCGATGAGTGTTGCGTTGAGATCCGGATATCTGGACGTCAAATAGACCAACGTATTCGGCCAAATCTCACTGTCCCCGAATTTCCACGCAATTATAGGGATGATTAAAACCCATGATACCAGGCCTCCTCCCACCATGATCGTACCAATACGCCGTCCCAATATGTACCCCACACCCAGGAGTGCGGGAGAGGTTTCCAAACCCACAACCGCTTTTCGCAATAGAGGAAGATGCACAAAAACTTTATCCGGCCATAAATAGAGAAGGGAGATTAATCCTTTATACAATGCCCCAATGCCAAGCCCTTTAAAGACATTCTTTGCCGTGGATCCACCCTCTGATGCAGCGATAAGGACTTCAGCCGCTGCTGTCCCTTCCGGGTAGGGAAGATGTTGATGTTCTTTGACGATCAGAAAACTTCTCAGAGGAATCATAAACAGGACACCGAGTATCCCACCACATATGGCCAATAAAGTCATCTGATAAAGGGAGATATTATATCCCCAGATAAAGAGAGCCGGAATCGTAAAAATGATTCCTGACGCCAACGATGAACTGGCCGAACCCGCTGTTTGCGAGATGTTGCATTCAAGAATGGTCGGCTTACCAAATATGGGCGTCAGTATACGCAGGATGGCCACAGAAACGACAGCCAGGGGAATAGCCGTACTGATGGTTAAT
>CAZYTI010000745.1:0-3182 GCA_964650065.1 uncultured bacterium | reverse complement strand
GACCAAAGGGAGCGGGTGAGAGGCCTTATTTTGTCGGCGATGCCTTCACGCTATCATTTCTCTAAAAACAGTCAGAGGTTACTGAAACTTTTCTTCCTTCCGCCAAACTACCTCGCCACGGCTATCGCGCTCTTAACTTTATTTATATCCAGTGATTAGTGCTACCGAATACTTGGGCGGAATCTTGATCAACATGTGTACATAATCAAACATCATATGCCCTTCTTCTATCTGGCCCCCCTTTTGTCGTGCCATTCCATGGAATACTGGACCCAAAAATTTACTTATTTTTCCATACAGCCCTTGCTTCTTTCCCTTCGAAATGAATACAACTTGCAATCCCACTTTAAATGACTTAGACTCGTCATACGACACCTTGTTCCTCCTTTGTGTCTCGACCGCCAAGCCCACACCGCTGACACAAACGAGAATTCTTCCCAAGCTGAATCTGAATGTTATATAGTTCTAACAATCGGTAATACATAACGCGGGCATGCCCGCAACCCAACATTTGCGCTGATGGCGCAAATCATGAAGAGGAATTATATATACCACTGACCATTGACAACGGACTAGAATCACTACCCATTCATTTATATACAAAATCAGGAAACCTTCATCCCTATGGCAAATAAGCTATTCCATGAGCTAAAACGCGATCTGCAACCCAGCAGGCTTCTGCCTAGCCTGAGTGCCGGTCTGGTTACCGGCATCCTTGTCATTATTATTGAGATTTCATTCGCTTCGATGATTTTCTCCGGAGATCTTTCCATACATTTGTCTAAAGGCATCGGTTTTACCCTCTTTGGCGGATTCCTGATCGGAATGGTCGTAGCCCTGACCAGCAACCTTCCGGGAGCCGTGGGTCTTCCCCAGGATGGCCCCACAGCGATTATAACCATCATCGCTGTCGCTATTGCTGGTAGCCTGGCCGGAACGGTATCGGAAGAAGACATCTTTTATACCATAGTGGCTGCTATTTCCATTTCTTCTATGATGACTGGTTGTTTTTTTCTGATCATGGGAAAATTCCGCCTGGGAAATCTGGCTCGATTCATCCCCTATCCGGTGATGGGTGGTTTCTTAGCCGGTATCGGATGGCTGCTTGTCAAAGGAAGCATTGGTGTAATGACGGATATTTCTCTTGATCTCTCCCAGGTGCCTGGACTGTTTCAACCATCGATACTAATCAAATGGCTACCTGGGCTGTTGTATGCGGTCCTACTGTTAATGGTCCTTCAGCGACACAATCATTTTCTCATCACGCCGGTAATGCTGTTGGCCGCTATCTGTCTTTTCTATTTGCTGTTAAGTATTGCCGGTATCTCAGTATCGGAAGCCGAAGCGAGAGGATGGTTACTCGGCCCTTTTCCTGAAGGATCTATGTGGCAACCCTTGACACTGGCTACATGGCCACATGTAGATTGGTGGGCAATATTCGGTCAAATCGGCAATATGGGAACTATTCTGGTCATCAGTGTGATATCCCTCCTGTTATATGCGAGTGGTCTCGAAGTTGCCTTGAGACGGGATATCGATTTGAATCAGGAGCTGAAATCAACGGGTATCGCCAATGTATTCGGCGGGCTGGTTGGCAGTCCTGCTGGATACCTCGCAGTAAGCCTATCCGCCCTCGGCCATAAAATCGGTGCAGATAGTCGCTTGTTGAGCATCTTTTCTGCCGCCCTTTGCGGAGTAACGCTTTTTTGGGGTGCAACCTTTATATCCTTTTTTCCCAGACCCGTCGCGGGTGCGTTGCTTCTCTATATCGGTCTTGATTTTCTATGTACCTGGGCATACGAGGCCTGGTTCAAACTTCCTAAAACGGATTATTGCCTGGTTCTCTTGATCCTTATTGTGGCTGCCACCCTTGGATTCCTGCAAGGCGTGGCAGTCGGTATAATCGTCGCCGTCCTCATTTTTATCATGAATTACAGCAGGATCAATATTATCAAATATGCACTATCCGGGCTAACCTATCGAAGTCATGTGGAGCGATCCGCACCCCATAAATGGTTACTGGATAAGAAGGGGGGGCAGATTCACATCCTTAAACTTCAAGGCTTTATCTTTTTTGGGACAGCAAATAGCCTGCTGGAAAAAATCCTTCAGCGGATCGATGATCCGCTAAAATTACCGTTGACATATCTGATCCTTGACTTCAATCAGGTAACCGGTCTCGACTCATCGGCAATAAACAGTTTCAAAAGAATGAAACAGCTGGCCCACACGAAAAACTTTACGATCGGGTTCACCAAGGTTTCAAAACATCTGCACCGTCAGATGGAAAAGAATGACCTGTTTAAAGATACAGAGGATATCCTGAGGATATTTCCAGACTTGGACCATGGTGTGGAATGGTGTGAGAATCAGATTCTCTCGACTGAAGAAGCGATGCTTCAGACCCCATCTGGAGACACATCTTCAACTGACAAAGCTGTTATATTCGAATCAACATTTGATGACATCATGACATTTTTCGAAAAACAGGAGATTTTCGAGGCATTAATCGAAACATTGATGCCTTACTTTGAGTCGAACGAATGGGATGCGGGAGATTATGTAATACAACGGGGTGGGGCAGTTGATGGCCTTTATTTTATCATATCCGGGCAGGTAACATCTTGGATTGAAGGGGAAAGCACTAAGATGATCCGACTACAAACCATAGGTACAGGGGGGATCATCGGTAATCTTGGCTTCGATACAGAGACATCCATGAACACATCAGTTGTGGTAAATGAACCGAGTAGAATTTTTTTTCTGTCATCTAACCGTTTAAAACAGATCGAGAAGGACGATCCCATTACTGCAGCCAAACTTCACAAATACCTGGCATACATGTTGGGAGACCAGCTGACGAACATCACCCGAACGGTTCGGGCTATTATGGAAAGCTAACCTTTCTCATTTTCAATGGAAAAACAAAGCGCTATCTCTGAAAAGCGCCGTATCGAACGGCAACCGTTGGATATTGACGGTAAAACTGAACTGGTGGCCCTCATGGAACACAACTTAAGGGTTCGCGCAAAAATAAATTGGCATTTTTGGCGTTCAGGTTTGGGGCAGATTTGGTCGATGCGATTGAGCAAAACCGGAGGAATAGCAAGCTATTTCGAGAATTTTTCGAATGAGCATCGGACAAAGCCTGTCCTCGACCCCGATCGGGGAATGGCCTGAAG
>CAZYTI010000744.1:0-3186 GCA_964650065.1 uncultured bacterium | reverse complement strand
ATTCATGAGTCCATTTACCCCTGTATAAACGGATTGGGTTTAATATCTTAATGGCATCTTCCGGGTGAGGCGCAAACGCCAGACTTTTCTTCTCGAGTTGATCGAGGATCTCAGGGATAGCATATTCTGATTTGGTTTTGAATAATTGTTCCGCTCCGTCGCCCGAACCGGGGAAGAATATACGATTATTCAATATTAAAAGGTGTATGTTCTTATTGTTTCGATTCCGACAACTCACTTCTTCGCCTGGAATGAAGATTGTCCCGTCCTCTTTCCTGATTTCATGAATCGTTTTATGAAGATCTACCCATTTGGTTAGATCAGGATCGTTCTGCAGGTAATTGTCCGGCCTATCGTCAAGATCGTAGGCATGATCTGTACAGGCGACAAAGGAGAGATTTTCTGCCTTGGCCATGGCATCTACGGCAATTAAGGGCGCCCCAAATTCGACTTGATCGTTAGTAAAATTCGAATGGTAATGGAGATCTCCAAAATACCACTTTTCGAATCGGGGGAAAGGATTTTGAGCGACATACACCTGCAACGGGTGGTGACTGGTCCCTCGGTAGTTATCCGTTTGTATTGTTTGGATTTTTTTCTTTCCCATACGTTGAATTCGAAATTGAACGTCGATCAAGACTTTTCCGTGAAAACCTGATTGGATTTCGATAGGGATTATTCGGTACCACCAGGGTTTGTCGACCTGAACGGATTTTTCAAGGGGAACGATGACTTCTATGGTATTGTCTGGGTATAGGATTTCGATGCGGATTGTTTGTAGTACAACGGGATACAAATGCGCATCTTTCATGAGGAGAAGGAGTGGGATGGGTTGGCTGGGTTCGACCCTGTAGGGCGCATCACTCACGATTTCAGGCCATTTCTTATGAATTAAACTGAAGCCCCTGAGCGTATGGTGCATTTCGGCATATAAAATGGGAAGAATGGTCAAAATAGGATCGAATCTTTCCACGGTGAGTTGCTATTCCTCCAAACGGTTATTTATCAATTTTTATGTCATTTCTTACAGGTTGGTAATTAAAGAGTATTTTTAACAAAAGCAAGAGAAAAATGGTAGTTGACCATGGATAAAATATTTTGTAAATTATTTGTCTGAGTGTATCTTGATTGAAGAACAGATCAAATATGAAGATATAGTTTTTAATAAATTCTAATTAATATCAGGAGGTGATTCCTATGTTTAAAATGGACAAGGATCATAAATTGAAGATTGGTCTTGCCGAGATGCTCAAAGGTGGCGTCATTATGGATGTGACCACTGCGGAGCAGGCCAAGATCGCAGAAGAGGCGGGCGCTGTCGCCGTGATGGCTTTGGAGCGTATCCCTGCAGATATTCGGGCTCATGGGGGCGTTGCCAGGATGTCCAATCCTAAAGTGATTAAAGCGATCATGAGTATTGTTTCGATTCCGGTGATGGCCAAATGCCGGATCGGTCATTTTTCCGAGGCCCAGGTCCTACAAACCCTCGGTGTCGATTTTGTCGATGAGAGTGAAGTACTCACACCGGCCGATGAACGGTATCATGTCGATAAATGGCATTTCAAGGTGCCTTTTGTTTGTGGCTGCCGGGAGTTGGGAGAAGCCCTTCGCCGGATCGCCGAAGGGGCGGCCATGATACGTACCAAGGGGGAGGCCGGAAGCGGCAATATTGTTGAAGCGGTCAGGCATATGCGAATGGTTGTTTCGGCCATGCGAGAGATCACGACTCTGGGAGATGAGGAACTGGTCATCAAGGCAAAGGAAATGGGCGTGCCCGTGGAACTGGTGGAATATGTGAAGCAAAATGGAAAACTTCCGGTACCGAATTTTGCGGCAGGTGGTGTGGCAACACCGGCAGATGCTTCTCTCATGATGCAGTTGGGAGCTGAATCGGTCTTTGTAGGATCGGGTATATTCAAATCCGAGGATCCCTCGGAGAGAGCCAAAGCCATCGTCATGGCCACAACGCACTACGATGATCCGGAAATGGTGGCCAAAGCATCCGAGGGTTTGAAAGAGGCCATGCCGGGTTTGGAAATTTCCCAGATTCCCGAAGGGGAGCGAATGCAGGAACGGGGCTGGTAGATGAGGAAGAAGGTAGGGGTGTTAGGGATTCAGGGGGATTTTGGTCTCCACGTACAGAGTTTGAAACGGATCGGCGTCGATTCTCTCATCGTCCGGTATCCTGAAGAATTGAAATCTTGTGACGGGCTCATTTTACCCGGAGGTGAGACGACCACATTTATAAAACTACTCAATATAACCGGTTTATTTGAAAGTATCCGTGAGTATGGGAAATCGCATCCCCTGATGGGGACGTGCGCCGGTCTCATTTCCCTGGCGACTCGAGTGTCCAATGATCACATCGAAACACTGGGACTCATCGATGTCGAAGTGGAAAGAAACAGTTACGGCCGTCAGGTGGATTCGTTCATCGATAATATCCGGCTGCCGATTTTCAAGGAGAGACCTCACATCGAAGGTGTGTTCATTCGCGCACCCAAAATTTTAACAATGCGGGAGGGCGACGAGGCTCTGGGATATCATGGGGATGTGGTCGTCATGGTCAGAAACGAACGGGTACTTGCCATGACATTTCATCCTGAGCTCACCGAAGATGGGCGTATTCATCAATATTTTGTGGATGAATTTGTTGGATAAAATAAAAAAGGGGCAGACCGTCGACATGTCTACCCCTTTTTTTTTAAAAGATTATTCTGATACCAATTTAACAGTTGTTTTCGATTTAGAAGATGAATCTGATGAAAACATCGACGATTCTGTGACCGATTCACGGGTTTCTTCACCTACGACCTCAACAATTCTCCCTTTATCGATATTGAAGTAGATCAGATTGGTAGCCGCTCCGCTACTTGCCGAGGTTCCTTTAATGGGATCCCTTCCCTCCATACGAAATTCAAACTTACCTTCACTTTTGGTTTCGGAGTTGACGATGATAATGGCCAGGGTTTGGTCACCCACTTTTTGAAAATCGTAGAGCAGACACTCGCCCGTTGTGGTCGTCTGTCCCTGGGTTCTACCTTTCTGTTCAGTAATAATGTTAAAATCCCATGTTGCGTTTGCTCCGATGGGTTTTTCGGGTAACGGGATGAGAAATGGAAATATTGGGGGATCTTTAGAAATTGAATTGCCATTTGGAGAAATTTCATAGCTCATATCACGTCC
>CAZYTI010000743.1:0-3194 GCA_964650065.1 uncultured bacterium | reverse complement strand
AGAAATGGCCGGCGTGGCCATGAGACGCTCTCCCATGGAATTTTTAGCAACAATTTCAAATTCGGGACCGGATTTTACGACAAAAATGTCTCCATCCTCACTGGAAAGAAATATCCTTCCATCGGCGGCAACGGGTGAACCGCTAAAACCACCACCGCCGTGTCCCAGGCTCTCTCTGTAAACGCGTTCCCCCGAAACCAAATCATACGATTCAAACCTGCCGTTATTTTGAACCACGTACAAAAGATCGCCATAAATGATCGGTGTCGGCATGTAAGGTCCCCGCCGTAATTTGCTCCAGGCCACATATTCATTACTTGTTTGTTTATCCGGTAAAGTGATATCTCCGACCGCCCCCGCCTTGATGGCAAAGATGGGTGCCTCCGGTCCTCGTCCACTGCAGACGATAATCAAATTTTCGGAGAAAATGGGGGTCGGCGCCGTGATCTTGGAGCTCCCTCCCAACCGCCACAATTCTTTGCCGGTCTCAGGATCGTATCCATAGATATGATTCGACGAATTCGTCACCATCTCAGTTCGATTTTCACTTTCCACAATGGTGGGCGTTCCCCAGGAAGGCAGTTCATCACGCATCGTTTTCCAAATGGTCTCACCGGTCCCGATGTTACATGCGATGATAAAGGATTCGTTTTGTGTATCGACCTGGACGATCACCTTGTCTCCATAAATAATGGGTGAACCGGCGGTTCCCCATTCGTATTCAGGGCGATCGTAGGCGCCGCAATCCATTCGCCCCAGATCCCTTTTCCAGACGAAATTTCCATCAACATCATAAGCATACAGTCCCTGCGATCCGAATAGAGCGATGACAACCCTACCGTCGGTATAGGGTGTCGCGTTCGCATAGGTAGATTTGATGTGACGTTTGTCTATGGGGACGCCCTGGACGGCCGTTTGTTCCCAAATAATTTCCCCGGTCTTTTTACTCAGACAGATGATACACCAGCGGTGAACGGAACGATCGTCGGAAGCATCACCGTCGCCGTACAACCCATGCCGAAAAGAAACACTATCCCGGCTGCTGATGGCCGTGGTCACGAAAAGTTTGTCTTCCCAGATAATTGGGCTCGAATGCGCGAGTCCGGGAATGCGAACTTTCCATTGAATATTTTTACCGCTCTCGCCATCCCACACTTCGGGTAGATTCTGCCCATCTCTAACTCCGGATGCATGCTCACCGCGAAATCCCGGCCAATTATTCGTACTTTGGGAGGCGTTTGAGTTCTCCGGATTATTGTTGTCGGTGCATGAAATGACAAATAAACCCATTAAAAGCAAGGAATATGCGAATGAATGATGACCGGAATATTTAGGCATTTGAAATCCCTCTAACTAATATGGTGAGAAAGTTCATCGATCGACTCGATGCGATCATGCTATTCTGATAGGTGTCATTTATCTGAGACAGCAACCAAATAGTGATGGGTTCGAAAAAAGAGTGTGCCTTCCGATATCGCAGGGGTTGCCATACAGATGTCATTCATGGGATTTGTACTGAGCAGCTCAAAATCGGGTCCTGCCTTTACAACATAGATATTGCCACGCTCACTGGGAAGATATAATTTTCCATCGGCAGCGACTCCTGAGGCTGAAAAACTGTCCATCTGTCCGACTTTCTCGCTGTATATCAGTTCACCCGTTTTTGCCCGATAGCAGCTCAGAGAACCATTTCCCCGTAGATTGTAAAGAAAATCTCCATAAACCAGGGGCGTTTGCATGTAGGCGCCTCCACGGCTCACACTCCAAACGATATTATCATTGGAAGTCTCTTTATCTCCAAGAGAAATATTGCCCCTGGAATTCATCTTTATTGCATAGATAGGCGACATACGCCCGTGGGCACTGTTGATGAAGATGAGATCGTGAGCAACCACCGGCGTCGGCACCGGAATATCACCACCGCCTGTCATTTTCCATATCTCTCTGCCTGTTTGAAAATCATATCCCCCGATATGTTTGAATCCGTTTACTATGATCTGCGTCTTTCCATCGGCAGAATGAATGGTCGGTGTGCTCCAGGTAGGCACCTCATCACGAGGTGTTCTCCAAATTTCTGTTCCGGTCTCAATATTGATAGCGGCAATGTAAGAATTTTTCTGAACATCGCATTGAACGACGACAGTTCCCTCATGAATGACAGGAGAGCTGGCAAATCCCCATTGGGCGCTAGGTTCCCGAAAGTATCCCGAATCCAGAATGCCAAGATCTTTTTTCCATTTGAGTTTGCCATTCATATCGTAACAATAGAGTCCTTCAGAACCGAAAAAGACGACGACATGCTTTCCGTCCGTTGCAGGAGTAGAATTTGCATGTGTCGATTTGGGATGGCGCTTCACCTTGGGAACACCTTCGTAGGAAGTTTTCTCCCATAAAATCTTCCCCGTTTGTTTGTCCAGGCAAAATACTTTAAATTGGTGCACAGTTTCATCTTCCACAGGTTCTATAGAACCGTAAAGTCCAACTTTTAAATCCGGACTGTCTAATCCACTGACAGCAGAACTGATGTAAATCCTATCTTCCCAGATAATAGGGCTGGAGTGTCCCAAACCGGGAATAGCCACTTTCCATTGGATGTTCATAGAGCCATCTACAGCCCAGTTGATCGGAGTAGAATAGTTATCTGCGATTCCACTGGCATTTTCCCCCCGATAACTTGGCCAATTAATACCCTTGCTGCCCCCATGCGTTTGTGACATCGAATTCGAAGTCACACAAATAATAAACGGAATAACGTATACCATTATTCTTGTATGCATTGCCTCTCTCCTTACCCAACTCATGGTAGTGTCAAAAATAACCACAGAGCACACAGAGAATTTATAAATATTATTTAAATTACCAGGCCTTATTTCTCTATCCCCTCTGTGTCCTCTGTGGTTTCTTATTTTTTTCTTTTTTCATAAAACTTTTGACACTACCCACCTCATGGATGATCGATCATATTGATGGATATGAAAAAGAAATAAATGCCATCAAACATTTAACTTTAGAAAATATAAAATGTTTCTTTTATTCCGGCCTCAATACGATCTTTCTCTTCGATCGTATTGAGGCCGGAATAATATGAAAAAAGCATCAAGATTGATGCCTTTTCTTAGGATACACGGTCGAAAATAATTGTAGCGGTGCAGGGATTCGAACCCCGGACACGCGGATTATGATTCCGCTGCTCT
>CAZYTI010000742.1:0-3197 GCA_964650065.1 uncultured bacterium | reverse complement strand
TTTTGTGAAGGTCGGCTTCCTTTTCGTTTTGTCAATCTTCCGATTTGTGGCTCAATCTGATTCGATTCACAGTATCGCTTAACGATGCGCAGGAAAAGCATACCATATTTTTCCATTTTTCGAAGGCCCACGCCGTGGATCCGTAACAGGTCTTCTTTAGAATGAGGGAAGTAGGTGGCTATCTCAATGAGCGTCTTATCGGAAAATATGACATAGGGTGGAATGTCGGCGTCTACGGCCAGGTCTTTACGTACGTCCTTTAAAAGATTGAACAATCCCTGATCATATACTAGGTCTTGTAATTTGGGTTTTGAAGTGGTGATCTCGGCAGGGACCAAGGATCCATGAACCTGATCCAATCCCTTGAGAACCGAAACGGCTTTATCGGTCATCTGCAAACTGCCATGGTCGGAATCTTTTTTAAGCAATCCTTTGGTGATGAACTGGTGTGACAGGTGCAGCCATTGCTTTTTCGAATATTGCCTGCCAATATTGTACGTACTGAGTTTTTGATGGTTAAACTTCCGAATCTTTTGCGAGTCCGATCCCCGAAGCACATCCACGATATGAAAAGTACCGAATCGTTCACCGGTGCGTTTCACACACGAAAGGAACATCTGAGCAGGAACCGTAATGTCCTCGAGATCCTTTTTCGAACTCAGGCAGTTGTCGCACATACCGCATTCCATGGTGTCGAATGATTCTCCAAAATAGGAAAGCAATGGGATTCTGCGGCAAAGATCCGATTCGGCAAGCCGAATCAGCGCATCCAAGTGATTTCTGGCGATGCGCTGCTCTTCTAATTCCATTTTCTGAATGAAGTAGTTGATCTTTCTGATGTCGCCATAGCTGAACAACAACAGACAATGGGCCCGTAATCCGTCCCGTCCGGCTCGTCCAATTTGCTGGTAGTAAGATTCAATGTTTTTGGGCAGGTCGTGATGAATGACAAACCGGACATTGGGCTTGTTGATCCCCATGCCGAATGCAATGGTCGCAACCATGATGCGAATGTCGTCCCGGATGAACAGCTCCTGGTTGGTTTTTCGCTCTATATCTTCGAGGCCTGCATGATAGGGTTTCACAGAGAATCCCCGTTCGTCGAGGTCCATGCACAGGTCGTCCACCTGTCTTCTGCTGAAACAATAGATGATGCCGGACTGATCTGGATATTGCTCTAAAAAATCGACAATCTGGTAAAATGGATCGGTTTTGGGAACGATCTGGAGATAAAGATTTTTTCGGTCGAAACTGGCAATGAATTCGTCGGATTCATTGAACTTCAGGCTTAATGTCCTTTTGGACACGGGGTGTGGCCGTTGCCGTCAGGGCCATGCAAACCGCTTCCGGGAACAGTTCCCGGACCTGTATCAACCGGCGATACTCGGGACGGAAATCGTGCCCCCATTCAGAGATACAGTGGGCCTCGTCGATGGTCAAGCTGTTTACCTCGATGGAGTGTAATAATTCCAGAGTCCTGGACATCATCAGGGTCTCAGGAGCCACATAGAGAAGCTTGATTTCTCCCCGTTTGATTTTATCCACATTGCGCTGATAGAGGTCTCTGGGTAACGAACTGTTCAGGAAGATGGCCTTAACACCGACTTCCCGAAGTTGTTCCACCTGATCTTTCATCAGGGAGATGAGGGGAGACACGACCACGGTAAGACCTTTGAGAAGGAGTGCCGGAATTTGATAGCACAACGACTTGCCACCTCCGGTCGGCATAATCACGAGGGTGTCTTTTTGTGAGAGCACATGGGTGATGATTTCTTTTTGAAGGGGCCGGAAAGAATCGTATCCGAATATGTTTTTCAGGAGGATCTGGGCTTTGGCGATCATGGTGTCTTCGGGTTTAGGTGAGTTTTATATTAATCAAATTTCAGAGCAATGTCAAGGAGAAGATGTGGGAATGATACAGGATACAGGATACAAGATGCGAGATGTAGAGGAGTAAGAAGTAGAGAGGTAAAGAAGTATAGAGGTAGAGAAATAAAATAGTAAGGATAATGTATTATACTAGTTGAATCGGAGATTGATATACAATTGATATTGTTGGCTTTGCCAGTGATGAACTAATAATCATACACTGTATACATCATTCGGAAAAGTACTTGATAATCAAGTTGACAATGATTATATTGTCAAATAAATTGACAATGAATTTATTGTCAGAAAGATAATAGAATGAGAATTGTTGCGGGAAATGCTGTAAGGGGTGAGGATTTCTTTGATAGAGAAAGTGTAATCAAAAAGGCCTGGGACTTAATTGAATCGGGTAACCACCTTTTAATCGCTGCACCGAGACGGGTTGGAAAAACATCTGTTATGTTTTACTTGTTGGATCACCCAACAAGTGGATATACATGCACTTATCTGATCTCAGAATCTGTGAACAATAACAATAGCGATGATCCCAGTATTTATCGATACAATTCTCCAATCTTGAGAATGTGGTGGAGGCAAAATGTCGCGAATTGATTTTCCCAAAATTTATAATCCTGCAAACCAGACCGTGCAGGAGCTCATCGAGAACTTCGTCGTTAGAACAAAAATATTCGAGGAGATCTTTAATGATATAAAATCTTCGATGATGGAGTATCCGGAGCAACATTACATTATCCAGGGTGTCCGCGGACAGGGTAAGACCACGCTGTTGCTTCGAATCGCATATGAGATCAACAATACCAAAACACTTAGGAAACGTTTAATCCCAATCATTTTCAATGAAGAGCAGTACAATATCAGTCGTCTATTTAAGCTCTGGGAAACGGTTGCCGAGTATCTGGAAGAAGATGATGAGCTTCAGGGATTGTTCGATAAAATGCAGAAGTTCGAAATGGATGCCGATTATGAACAGCGTTGTTTTCAAATTTTGGAAAATGGACTTAGGAAACACAGAAAAAAAGCGATTCTGTTTATCGACAACATTGATGAGATTTTAAACAAATTTTCAAAAAAAGAGCATCATCGACTAAGAGAAATCTTTATTGAATCCGCTGAAATCCGGGTGATTGGTGCATCCTCGGTGAGTCTGGAATTTCACTACGATTACGGCAAGCCTTTTTATCAGTTCTTCCGCATGCCGCAGCTCAGGGGGTTAAACCATGAAGAAACAAAGACAATGCTGTTGAAATTAGGAGAGCGTTATAAACGGGACCGCGTGAGGGAAATTGTTGAACACCAACCCGGGCGGA
>CAZYTI010000741.1:0-3198 GCA_964650065.1 uncultured bacterium | reverse complement strand
ACTACTGGGCATGCTCATGTTTCTTCTGCCATTTATCAGGAACTTCTTACAGAAATGTCTCATATTCTCATGCTCGGTCTATGTCATACTCGTTATTTCCCATGTCATTCGATTTTAACCCACACCCTTTCCAAATCTCCATATCATGTTGGACTAAATACAATTCGCTTGTACCGCTTTTTTCCGGCCCTTAGAATGATTGCATCCTGTAACAAATCTTCCTGGGTTATTGTACGATTATCATTTGTGACTTTGTTATCATTCACATAGGCCCCACCCTGTTTGATGAGTCTCCTGGCCTCTCCATTGCTGCCGCAGAGACCGGACTCAACGAATAGTTTGACGATCCAGATACCCTCCTCCAATACTTGCGGGGAGATTTTAACTGATGGAATCGTACTGCTTGTATTCAGCGCCACCTCATGGATTTCCGATGATGTCTTCACCTTGCCTTCCGGATCACTGGCACCAAACCGGTCCACTGAAGCCGAATATGCCTCAATCGCATCCTCTTTGCCATGGGCCAGACGTGTAACTTCGAAAGCAAGAATTTCCTTGGCACGATTAATATTTACTTTTGGTGTTTTTCTGACTTCGTCCATGGGAAGTAAGGTAAAAAGCCCGAGATAAGATTCCACATCCCTGTCATCCACATTCCGCCAGTATTGATAAAAATCAAAAGACGAGGTTCTGCTCTTATCCAGCCAAATCGCATTTCCGGCAGATTTTCCAAACTTTTCCCCACTGGATGTCATCATCAGAGGAAAAGTCATCCCATAGAGCTGTTTGCCCATCATCCTCCGCGTCAGATCCACACCTGCCACGATATTTCCCCATTGGTCTTGCCCACCCATCTGAATTTCGCAATCATAATCCCGCGCCAGAACGTAGAAATCATACGCCTGTAACAGCATGTAATTAAACTCGATGAAGGACAAACCCGTCTCCAATCGTTGGCGTACACTCTCGGCGGTCAGCATACGATTGATACTGAAATGTCTCCCAATAGTTCTTAAAAATTCAATATAATTGAGAGGAAGAAGCCATTCGGCATTATTCAGTAAAAGCCCCTTGTCATCCTCAAATGCTAAATATCTGGCAAACTGATCTTTAAATCTTTCCCCATATGCCATGATTTGCTCAATACTGAGAATCCGTCGCATTTCGGTCCTACCGCTGGGATCTCCCACCATGGTGGTCCCACCTCCCAAAAGCGCAATGGGTCTATGCCCACAGCGTTGCATGTGGAGCAATCCCATGATGGGAACCAGGCTTCCCACATGTAATGAATCCGCCGTAGCATCGAATCCCACATAACAGGTCACCTGCTTGTGACCCAAGAGATCAATCAAAGTCTCAGCATTTGTCGTTTGATAGAGGAATCCTCTTTCTTTTAAAATATGATAAGCGTTCTGTAACATCGACTTTCCTCATCTTTGTTTATGCCTGAGAACTCTTTCGATCTCTCGGTCTGAATCTCTTTTTGCAATATCCGCTCGCTTGTCGAAGTGTTTTTTCCCTCGGGCCAGGGCAATTTCGACCTTGGCTTTCCCATTCTTGAAGTAAATTTTCAGAGGGATGAGGGTCAATCCCTTCCCCTCCACCTTGCCCTGTAGCTTTCGAATCTCTTTTCTATGGAGAAGCAGTTTTCTTGGTCGTAGCGGTGGATGATTATTATATGATCCTTTGTCGTATGGACCGATGTGAAATTGATAGAGAATCACCTCCCCGGCTTCCACCCTGGCATAACTGTCTTTCAGGTTGGCTTTCCCTGCTCTGAGGGACTTCACCTCGGTCCCTTGAAGTACAAGCCCGGCCTCCCATCTATCAAAAACATGATAATCGTGCCTGGCCTTGCGATTTTGTGTCACCAACTTGATGGACAAACTAGTTCCCCACTTAAAAAAATAATTTACCACAGAATTTCACAGAATCACACAGAAATATTAAATAAACAACAGATATTTACAATGTTTTAGTTATCTGTGATATTCTGTGCCGTGCCGTGGTAAATAAACATCTTGACATTTTTGAAGTAATTCTTTAAATTTTCCCCTCTGCCGAAGTGGTGGAACTGGTAGACGCGCTGCGTTCAGGGCGCAGTGTCTTTCGGGACGTGGGGGTTCGACTCCCCCCTTCGGCACTTCTCTCCGAAATGCCATTGGTGTAAGATTAAATCTTTCATATTTTCTCATGGCATTTCGGAGAAATTAATGTGCCTCGTACCAATTCCCCCCCACCCCTATATCCACCTTCACCGGTACCGTGAGTTCGATCGCTCCTTCCATTTCCTGACGTACCATATCCGTCAATTTTTCAACTTCATCCATCGGGCATTCGAACAGAAGTTCGTCATGGATCTGCAGGATCATTTTGGACTGCCATTCTTCTCCCCGGAGATGCTCGGAAATACGTATCATGGCAACTTTAATGAGATCGGCCGCCGTACCCTGGATGGGCGTATTAATGGCTGTTCGTTCACCGAATTCCCGGATATTCCGGTTTTCACTCTTCAATTCCGGAAGATAGCGCCTCCGATTCAACAGTGTCGTCACATACCCCTGCTTGTGTGCCTGAGCAATGGTACTGACCATAAATTCATTCACCTTTGGATATCTGGCGAAGTAGGCGGTTATAAAATTGTGTGCTTCTTCGTTGGAGATACTCAACCTCTGTGCCAATCCGTAGCTACCCATTCCATACATGATCCCAAAATTAATCATCTTGGCCTGACGGCGATGCTCTGAAGTAACCTGATCCTCGGTAAGGTCGAAAATCTCTGAAGCCGTTCGTTTATGAACATCCTCCCCCTTTTGGAATGAATCCAGCAAGGTATCGTCTCCCGAGATGTGGGCCATGATTCGAAGCTCTATCTGGCTATAGTCAGCCGAAAGGAGAACCCAGTCTTTTTGTCCCGCAACAAAAGCCCGTCTAATTTCTCTTCCAAGGTCCGTCCGGATGGGAATATTCTGCAGATTGGGATCACTGGTGGATAATCTCCCTGTGGCTGCCACCGCCTGATTGAAGGAGGCATGCACACGATTGGTTTTCGGATGAATCAGTTTGGGAAGGGCATCGACGTAGGTCGATTTCAACTTCATCAACTGACGATAGTCCAGGAGCTTTCTGGGAAGAGGATGCACAGACAATGATTCCAGTACCCGCACATCTGTGGCATATCCCGTTTTGGTTCTTCTT
>CAZYTI010000740.1:0-3201 GCA_964650065.1 uncultured bacterium | reverse complement strand
CACGACCGGTGGATTGGAGTATTCTCCATACATCTCACCGGATGGAGAATATTTCTTTTTCATGTCCACGCGAATGAGAGAGAAAGCGATTTTTACCCAGAAAAACCTCACCCTGAGCGATATCCAGGCCATTGACATGGAACCTGAAAACGGCCGGCCTGACATATATTGGATGGACACCTCATTTATTCGGGAATTGAAACAAAAGATCGGCATGAGATAACAACCTGGGGTACAGGGGAAAGCTACACGTATTATAAGTAATTGAAAAGTGAAAAATATTCTGAAGTTTTAAAGTCTCCCCTCAAGGGGAGTGGGACATTTGTGGATTTATACCTACTTGAAGGGGAAGTCCTATTGAGACCATCCTTTTTTATTACCTTCCGAAGCTTCATCTTTCGATACAATAAAAGGTATATCCATGCTTCTTTTAGACCGGATAGACTTCGAAAGATTATTACTGTAAATCCTTGTTTACTCATCCTCTTCTTTATATTCGTAGTCTGTAAATCTTCCACTTCCCCCCGAGCCGAGGATAAAACCATCGTTCTGATAAACGGTTACTTGATTGACGGTACCGGTGCGCCTCCCGATTCCGGCGTCGTTGTTTATATCCGGAATGGCCTCATTCAGGACATCGGGCAATCTTTTGAGCATGAATTACCAGAGAATGATAAAACCATCGACCTGAAGGGTGCCACCATTCTACCTGGCTTCTTTAATACACACATCCACAGTGGATACAAGAATGGGAATCTCATGGCGTGGGCCCGGGATGGAGTCACCACCGTTCGAGACCTGAGTAACTTAGGCAGGTATTCCCCACAAGAATCGTATTTCCGGCGAAATCTCCTCAACAAGAAGGCGTACCATGCCAGGCTGGTCGCAGCAGGTCCCATTGTGACGACAACCGGAGGATATGGCAATTTCTATGTCACATCCGTGAAGGATGCCCGTCACAAGATCAACGATCTCATTGATGCAGGTACCGACCTTATTAAAATCGCTATTGTTCATGGGAATCCTTTAGAAGATTTAGGTGCCCTTACAGAAGTCCAGATGGTGATCCATAATGGGGTGATTATACGAGACACCCTCACTCAAGAAGGTTCATCGGGAAGATAAAAAGGATGTATAGAAAAAACAAAATGCTGTCCTTGTTAAAATGGTTAGGCACATTTGGAATCATCCTACTGCTTTCATTGAAATGCAAATCTTCACCTACAGAGCTTGAATCCAAATACGGCGACCTTAAAATCCTTTTCATCGGCAGCAGTTACCTAAGTTATAACAATCTGCCTGAAATATTCCGGCAGCTTGCCTTAAACAACGACAAAACTGTCTTCATCGGAACAGAAATCATCAATGGAACCTATCTGGATTACCACAGTGACAGCGAAAAAACGGAAGATGAAATCAACCAGCACAATTGGGATTACATCGTTATGCAAGGTGGCTGTACCAACATTGCCTATCCTGCGAATCATCATTTGATATTTCCACCCTATCAAAAACACCCGGTCGAAGAAGCACTAAAACTCTTATTGAAAAAAATCCATGATCATTGCCGGACTACCCGGGCCGTCTATTTCATGCCCTGGGCCTTTGAGGACGGAACAACCTGGATCCAGGGTCAGTCCGACACCTATTTTGACATGCAGGACAATATCTATAATAACACTTTAGATTTAATTGAGGAAATCGACATGACCATCGCACCCGTGGGTTGGGCCTACAGGTCTGTACTCCAGGAGCACACAGAACTCCATTATCTTTACCGTGAAGATTACAACCACCCTTCATATCGAGGCTCCTACCTGTCTGCCTGTGTGATCTACGCCACCCTGTTTCAGGAGAGTCTGATGGACGTGCCCTATTATGGAAGAATACCCAAAGATGAAGCGATATACTTACAGACAGTAGCATCCACCATGGTACTGGATAACCTTGAGTTGTGGAACATCTCCCCGTTCTCCGAGTCTCATTAGATTAGTAGGAGAACACATGAAACCACAGAGGGGAGATAAGATTTCATTGTGTAAGATAAATAATATTAATAACTTCTCTGTGGACTCCCTGCCTGCCATGCCCGCCGTGCCTGCGGCAGGCAGGTGTGGTTAATTTTTGACAATAGCTTTTAAACAATTTTAAACAATAAGGAGGTTCCCATGACTTCCAAATTAACAGCATTGATCATCATTATCATCTCCACTATGATTGTATCGACAATCCAGGCCCAACAGAACCTTCGACCGGCCCAAAATGACAATTCACGACAGGGAGGAGCAAACCTGGCAGAGGGAAAAGGTCAATCGACATCCCTGGAGGTCACCTACATCGCCAACGAAGGATTCCTTGTATCCTATGGTGAAAAGCATGTGCTTATCGATGCCATCCATGAAAATCCCTGGGGATATCTGTCCACACCCAAGGATGTATTTCAAAAAATGGTGGACAAGGAATCTCCTTTTTCGGATATCGATCTGCTTCTCTTCACCCATGCCCACAGGGACCACTTCGAACCCGAGATGATGACTGAAGTGCTGTTACAACATCCTGAATCCATGCTGATCTCTTCCCAGGAGGTCAATGATGAATTACGAAAAGCGGCCGGTCCGGACTATCGAAAATTGTACTCCCAGGTAAAATCCGTGAATCTCGGATGGAATGAGAAGGAATATATGATTGAGAATGGACTCGACATCAACGTGCTTGGCGTCAACCACGGTACCATTTTTGATATGTCCATGACCCTGACGTTTCTACTCGAAATGGGCGGATCGAAGATATACTTTCTGAGTGATCTGAATCCTGCATCCAACGTCGATTATTTTAAAACCTTTCAACTGCAAAGAGAAGGCATCGACATACTCTTCTGTGATTCATATTTCCTGAGTGATTCCATGGGACAAGAAATCCTCAAAAACTATATACAACCCAAAGAGATCATCGTCATGCATATCCGGCCCGATGAACTGGAAAGCATCTCCAGGGAAGTGTTGGAATTATATCCCAAGGCCATCATATTCAAAAAACCGATGGAAAAGAGAATCTTTAATTAAATTTTCCGAAGGCTGTCAGCAGAATGTCTTTAACCTTCCGAAGGTTTATTTTCCGTTTGAATGAAACCCTCACCCATTCGATACTTCGAACTGGTAACCTTCGGAAGGGTGGAAAACGAAAAATACACAAAGGAGCAAC
>CAZYTI010000739.1:0-3202 GCA_964650065.1 uncultured bacterium | reverse complement strand
AACGAGAGATCCGGCGCGCTGACGACCATTGTTGAGTATCTGAAGAAAAATGACGGCAAGAACGTTGCCAGAATGATTGAACACAAACCGATTGATAATTTCCTCAAGATATGGGGAAGAGATGCATATATCGAGAGTCTTACCTTTGGACAGCTGAAGACTCTTCACCTCCAGGAAATAATGTCGTTGCTGGAAGAGAGCCCGTATAATCCAATGATGTCATGCAGTCGGAAGCTACTTTAGTGTAAAAGGCATGGAACGGTCGTCCTGCCTGTTTTTTAAGACGAGTCAGTATTTCATCACAAAGCAGAGCATCGATTTGGCTAAAGTGGCCTATGCCGGGGGGTGTGCTTTACACTCCATCAATGAGCAGTTCATCGAGACAACGTATCAAGATATCTTGAATGCCCTTGGGACCTCTGAAATTCAATTCAAGGACCGTTCAAAATTGATCATAAAGAGCATCGGTACGGTTCCATGTGGCGAAAGCGACACGATTTCAAAGTACTATTTTGAAGGGAACCGGCGCTTCAAGAAGGACGATTTCCAGAGGGCACTCATCAATTACATCTATGCGATCGAGGCCTCTATGACTGCTGATTTGCTCAATATGACCGGAATGACGCTTCTAAGGATGAATCAGGATAGGCTGGCCATTCCATTTTTCAGGCAATCGGCCTGGTTGAACCCATCACATAGGTACGCAGTGGTAAATCTGTCTGAGGCATTATTTTCCTCCGGGTATTTGAACCTGGGCTCAATATATTACGTAAAGGGATTGGAGAACGCTAGCCTTGACGCATGGGGAAAGGCCAGATTGAAGGCAATCAAGAAGACATACATAAACTGAAAGAACGGGCCGACGGAACGAAACCCTGGATCGATGAAGCCACGTTTGGAAAAGGAATGAAACATACCGGGGAAGAGACGTTCAAAAAAATGTTTCTCGAGATCGTTTGTGTGTGCTGCTTTGCCGTCACGATGAATTTGATTATGGGAGTATCGGCGGCTGACGAGACAGAAATTGTTACGACAGGCGAAGCCACGATCGAAAAGGGAACCCTTGCAAGAGCGAGGCAACAGGCTATCGATCAGGCCCTCCGGCAAGCTGTGGAACAGGCACTGGGCATATTCATCAAAAGTGAGAGCAGAGTCCAGAATTTCCAAATGCTCGAAGACAACATTTATTCCCGATCCCAGGGGTATGTGACGGGTTACACGATCATCTCAGAAGAGAGGGTAGAGGGACAATATCGAGTATCCACAAAGGCCACCGTCTCGCTGGATTCCATTGAAAAGAAATTGCATGCGATCGGGATCCTGAAGGGGCAACTTGGATATCCAAGGCTCCTAGTTGTCATTTGTAATCCGAAGGGGCAGATTGATGAAGCTTCGAGAACCACAAGAACCGTAATTGAACAAATATTTACAAGCAAGCATTTTGACCTGTTGCACAGAGGCACTCTCGAGAAGATCGAGAGGAACAACAAACTGATGCTCGGAATCACATCAAAGCCTGAAACTGCGGCGCGAGTGGGAATGGACAGCGAGGCGGAAGTGGTAATCACCGGGGTGATAGATACGGAGTATTTTCCCGGAAGTGATTCCCGTCACGACAAGGTTTATACGAGGCTGAAGTTGCTGATTGTTGACCCAAGTACGGCTAGAATATTTTCCTCAGTGGAAGAGAAGTCCAACAAGTACGGCACGTCTAGGGATGATGCGGTTTCCAGGGCTGCATCCGCGGTGGGGGAGCAGGCCGCAAATTATGCGGTGAAGGGAATATTGTCCTGGTGGGAGGAACACAAAAACGCTGGGATATCCTGCCTGATTACGCTGAAAGGCCTAAAAACATACGAAGAGGCCATCGAATTCCAGGAAGGAATCCAATCGATCAGCAAGGTCATCAAAGTCAACCAGAGATCATTTGGCGACGGGATTGTGGAATGGGATGTTGTTTACAAGGGGGAAAAAACTGAACTTCTCAAGTCAGTGCTGAAGGATCTCAAGAAAATACCAAAATTTACAGGTTTGCATGTGGTCAAGAGCAGGGGAAACAATATTCTGTTGACACTTTGAGAGGGGGCGCAGGTTCCTATTGTCAATCGGCATTGAAAAATGACCCAGGATCGGCGTTCAAAATTGACCCACCCATTTTCTGATTTGTACTCCCCTTTTTCCTCATGATCTGTGTTTGATACTCCAGGAATCATTCCCGGTTTCGATTATCTCGCAATGGTGTGTGAGGCGGTCCATGAGGGCGGCGGTCATCTTGGGTGTAAAAGGCAGTTAAAAAACGCGGCAGTCGGCGGGGCGATTTAAAACTGCGGCACTCTGATGAGCTTTCGTGGGAGGGCGAAGGAGTGTATCGAGACATGGAGCAATGGACCAGACGGCTGAATCACCACCCGGTACCTTTTCCCGTTTTCTATACGGTCGATATTGATGACTTTCCCTTTCATTGAAACAGAAAACGGGTCCACACAGATCTCCCCTTTTTCCAAGGTTACTTCGTATATTCAGGAAAAAGACCTATGGGACCCGTCCGAATTGAACCAAGGGAAGGGAGTCGTAGGGAGGAATAGATGTTGCGGGGTTGGACTGGGCCAGAGGGACTACTACAGGCTCAGCAATATAACCATCCGTATGTGGGATGATACCTTCGGCTCTGTTTCCGGATGGGATTCACATAATCCTCCAATTCCCCACACAACCTTCGCATAGGGACCGCCCTCTCTTTTCACTCAGCATCCGAGTCAGAGTCAACACCCGATCCCTTCTTCCGCTGATTCAACGTCCAGGCCATCTCCGCATAATGACAGATCTTCTCCAGATCATGGTCCTTCGCATGCCCATTCCACAACCTCAAAGCATATTTCAAAATGTTCCAAACACAGACCCGCCAATCATTGGTGAGAGAGATCAGATCGATACCTCTATCTGATCCCGGCACTAAATATTTCTCTACGGTCCATCTTCCGATGTATTCCTGCATGTGATCAGAGAATCGTTTCCAGTTTTCAACACGATCAGTAATCATTTCATTGCCTCCTCTATTCCTGCTTGATCAAGATATGAGAACGAAGGGGGAGACACCTATTGTGAATTGAATAAGCATCTCCCCCTCCACTGAATGGAATTCAGTTTTCAGTTCACCATCGAGAGAATCATTCCTCCTGTCTTCTGGAGCTTGTGAACGGAC
>CAZYTI010000738.1:0-3203 GCA_964650065.1 uncultured bacterium | reverse complement strand
ATACCCCCCCGTACACATCGAATCACACGCCCCCGAAGGATGCGATCGATGTACCTGTCAATACGCCTATTTCGGTTCATGTTCAGGACGATGACACCGGTGTGGATTCATCCGGCATTATGATGACAGTCAATGACACACCGGTGATCCCCGACATCACGGGTACACCGGCCGATTATACGGTCACCTACGATCCGCCGACCCACTTCGGTTATGGAGAAACAGTGACCGTAAGCGTCGATGCCGAGGACAAGGCCGGGAATGTGATGGATTCGGATGTCTATTCCTTTACGATTCGAAGTCAATCCATCGTACCTACAGTGCCCGATGATTTTTATGAAAGCGAGAATGTGGAGCTGGTGGGCCGGTGGGGAGATGGGCCGTGTCAGGCAGTTGCAGTAAGTGAAAGTATTGCGTATTTTGGAAATGGAGGTTACTTAGAGATTGTTGATTTCTCAGTTCCAGAGAGCCCAGTTGAATTAGCCAGGTTCTTACTCCCTGCTGACATCCAGAATATTTTCATTAGTGAGAATTATGCTTTTATTGCGAATGCGAGAGGGGGATTGCATGTGATTGATATATCCAATCCGTTGACCATTCAAGAATTGGATTATTTTATCACAAATGGATATGTTTGGGACGTTAAAGTCAATGGTAGTTTTGCATATATTGCATGTTCATCGGGACTTCGAATAATCAATATCTCAGCAATTGATAATGTTTATGAGGTTGGTTATCTAAACACTTTGCATGCCGGATATGGCATTGAAATCAGTGGTTATTTTGCCTATATTGCTGGCGGTTATGCCGGCATTAGTATCGTAGATATAAGTTTACCGGAAAATCCTTTGTTGTTGACCACATTGGATACGGATGGGGAAGCCTATAATATTTCGGTGGCAGGTAATTTTGCCTATGTTGCAGATGGTCCTGCTGGGCTACGTATTTTGGATGTGTCATTTCCGGTCATCCCTTTCGAGATTGGCTATTATGATACAGAGAACATTGCACGTGATGTGAAAATAGTGGGAGATTATGCATATATTGCCAATTGGGATGAGGGATTAAGAGTGATTGATATTTCAACATCTTCGGATCCTGTGGAAGTCGGATACTATAATACAAACGGTTGGTCGGGAGCTGTGGATATCGGTGGGAATTTTGCCTATGTAGCAGACAGCCATGAAGGTCTGCGTGTCATCGATGTTGCAGATCCTTCAAATCTTCGAGAAGTTGGCTTCTATGACACAGGCCATCATGCGTGGAAAGTCGAATTGAGTGGACGTTATGCATATTTAGCTGATAACCTTGATGGTGTTTATGTGATTGACGTCTCAAATCCTTTATATCCCCAAGAAATTGGGCATCAAGATACACATCAAGCATGGGATATTGCATTGAGTGAAGGATATGCATATGTTGCCGATGCGGGCGCCGGTCTGACAATCATAGATATTTCCACGCCTTCGAATCCAGTTCAAACTGTAAATGTGAATGCGGGTGGTATGGCATGTGGCGTGGCAGTCCATGAGCAATACGTGTATGTGGCGGACAATGATGGTCTTCGCGTGTATGATATTTCCACACCATCGAATCCACTAGAGATTGGATACTTCGATACAGAAGAGTCAGCTACAGATGTGGCTATTAATGGTAATTATGCTTTTGTAGCCGCAGGTATCGAAGGACTTTGGGTGATTGATGTAACCGCGCCTGAGAACCTCCATGAAGTAGGATATTTAAATATTGAACAATTTGCGGAGGGTATAGCCATCAGTGGGGATTATGCTTATTTGGCTTGTATTGGTGGTGTTTATGTGATAGATGTTTCGCAGCCCGAGATGCCTCAAATGGTAGGGTATTACAATACAGGCCGATCAATTGATATTTCGGTCACTGGTGATTATGCTGTCGTAGCCGCTGATAATAAGGGTATACGCGTAATCGATGTTTCGATGCCTTCGACTCCCGAAGAAGTTGGATATTTCGAAACTGGTGATGTTGCTAATGGTGTGGCGATCAGAGGAAATTACATATATGTAGCGGATATGGGGGATGGGCTCTATATTCTTAAGTATACTGGTGACCAAATAGCAGATTCTGTGAATGTTACAATTCGAAGCAATTATCCAATCACAGGTGGTCCTGGCTATATTGTTGATGCTGATACGATATGGGGGGAGTCTGCCCATCAATGGATACCAGGAGAGATTTACCAAATCGGCACCTGGTCTCCGCAGATGTGGAACCAATTTGGAGTATGGGAGGAAAACACGCACAGGTTTTTATGGAATTCATGGAGTGATGGTGGAGCGATTATCCATGATTATGTGTGTCCAGATCATGACGATACACTGACGGTCAACTTTGAAGTTGAGCTTAAACTAAAAGTGGAAGTGAATCCAGAAGAGGGAGGTTCCGTTCAGTTATCACCTCCGGGGGGATGGTATGATTTTGATCAAACAGTTCAGGCACAGGCCACACCGGCTCCTGGGTATCGTTTTGTTAAATGGATTGGGTCTGTTGAAAATACAACTAGTACGATTACAATAATTGTTATGGATTCGGCTAAAAAGCTCGATGCACTCTTTGAACTTGAAGATATGACTTCTGGAACTGAAGTGTCAGGTGTGGTTTATGATGGCGCAGGAGGCGGTCCCTGGACTGAAACGGGGAGTCCGTATATTGTAATTGGGGATATAAATATACCTGAAGGAGAGACTTTAATCATAGAACCAGGAGTCATTGTAAAATTTGATGGTTTTTATGAATTTATATGTTATGGGATATTAAACGCTGATGGAAATTCAACAGATCAGATTACATTTACATCAAACAATGTTACGCCTGACCGAGATGATTGGCAACACATCGAGCTGTTCAATTCTGCATCTGTTTTTCAGTACTGCAATGTTGAATATGGTCGTTCTGGTTTGTTGATCCATGCCCCTGTCAACATCACGAACTGTAAATTTAAAAATAATGACAATTGTGGTATCTATATTTTAAAAAGTGTCGGAAGTGGAAGTATCATTACCGATTCAATGATTAAGAATAATTGTTATGGAATCATTGTCGAGGATCGTGCTCAATTTCGAAGGAACCTGATTGTTCATAATTCGACGAATGGTGTGGTTGTTAATTCAGATAGGTCTCCTGATTTCGGTACGGATGGCGATCATGGTGAAAATGCTATCTATGAT
>CAZYTI010000737.1:0-3204 GCA_964650065.1 uncultured bacterium | reverse complement strand
TCCACGACTCAATCGTAGCGTCACCGGAGCACAAAGGGGGCGTATCCATTCGGCAAAAGACTCGATGTGCTCTTCAGTTGGACGTTGGAATTTTTGATTCGTCGAATTGTAAGCGATCAGATTCACCTTACAGGGAATACCCTGGAGAAGATGCAAAAGTCGTTCTGCATCTGCAGGCGTATCGTTGATGTTTTTGATAAGCACATACTCGAAGGTGAGTCGCTTTTTTCTTCGCCGGGTGTACTCCCAGGCTGCCTGAATGAGATCTTTCAAGGGAAATTTTCGATTGACGGGCATGAGCCGGGATCTCTGGTCGTTCGTGGTACTATTCAGAGAAATGGCCAGTTTGAAAGGATGGCCTTCCTCTGTATACCGACGGAGCTGAGGAACCATACCTGCCGTGGACAGGGTGATCTTCCGATGGCCAATGGTGATGCCTTCCTGATCGTTGATAATCGTGAGGGCTTTGAGAACATGGTCATAATTGAGCAGGGGTTCTCCCATGCCCATGAGTACGACGTTGGTTGGTTTCTCACCCACTTCCCGTGTTATGGAAATGACCTGATCAATAATTTCATGAGGTAAGAGATTTCGTGCAAATCCCATCTTGGCCGTTGCGCAAAACCGACAATTCAAGGGACATCCGACCTGGCTTGAGATACAAACTGTTCGCCTTTTTTTCTCAGGCATATAAACCGACTCTATCCGAAGCCCATCCTCCAATCCCCATAGAAATTTGACCGTACCAGAATGGGGTGACACATTTTTACGGACAAGTTGAAGAGAACTGACAAAAGCCCTCTCATCCAATTTGGATCGCAGCGCCTTCGATATATTCGTCATTCTGTCGAAAGTGACAACACCTTTTTGATAGATCCATGACCACAATTGAGTGGAACGAAAAGGTTTCTCACCAATTCCGGCTATGAATTGATCAAGTTCATGTCTGGAGAGTCCTTTTAAGTTCGTTTTTATCATAGCATCCTTTTTATTTTCAACACGACCAGGGTCAGATCATCGGATTGCAGATGTCCGTGGGTGAAATCAATCACTGTATCGAGAATATAATCCAGAATGCCCTGGGCGGATTCATTGGCCGTCTTTTCGACAGCTTGAAGCAGACGTTCTTCCCCAAATATGTCGTCATGGGGATTCAGTGCTTCAGTAACACCATCTGTATAGAAGACGAGAAAATCTCCGGCGTGAAGATTGATTCGACTTGTATTATACAGAGCGCCTTCCATGAGTCCGATAATGACTCCACCCTCTCTGAGCAAACAATAGGTCTTATCATTTCGCCATAGGATGGGACAGTTATGGCCCGCATTGGTATAATCCAGGGTGAGGTTCCTGGTGTTCAGAACACCGTAAAAAAAAGTAGCAAATTTTTCTATGGAAGTGGTCTGGGTGATGTGTATGTTGACTTTCTGAACGACCTCTCTGGTATTTTGGGCCCCTGCTGCAGAGATACGAAGTGCTGCCTGCAGGTTGGACATGAGTATCGCGGCAGGAATACCCTTGCCCGAAATATCTCCAATGGCAATGCCAATTTCTTCATCATTCAATTGTATGAAGTCATAATAATCTCCACCCACCTCCTTTGATGGGAGGTTATATCCGACGATTTCGAAACGGTCATTACAGGGATTTTCCTTGGGGAGGAGATGCTTCTGGATCTCTTTCGCCACCCCCAATTCTTCTTCCATCAGCTGTTTCTCAAGGGTTTCCTGGTAGAGACGGGCGTTTTCAAAGGCAATGGCAGCCTGAGTAGACAGCACCGAAAGGATGGTCATGTCTTCTGTGGTGAAACCCGTTTTGGTGATCTTCTCTCCAAGAATCAGAATACCGACAAGATCGTCTCGATGAATAAAGGGTACGAGTAAAAAGGCTTTTAATGATTTCAGCTTATCCAAAGGATTGGGTTCATGGGACCGGAGTGAAAGTTCATCGAAACCTATGAGTCTTTTCTCTTCCTTTAAGATTTGAATCCAATCATCATTGACATCGAAATGGAAACGTTTCTTCCCTTTTTGAATGGAAAAAGAACCATCATGATTGACACCAAGGAGGGATACATCTTCCAGGGACATGGCCTTTCGCAGCGTATTTGTAATTTTATCCCGTAACATGGCCATATTGAGAGTGGTCATAATGTCCCGGCTGAGGTCTTGAAGAATATTCCGATAATCCAACCGATCACGCATAAAAATGGTTTCGATGAGCCGTTCGATGGCACCAAGGATGGGTTGAAAAAAGAGGAGGGCCAGGATGATGAAGAGGATTTCCAATAGAGGTATTTCGACATCTATGATATCCATAATCAATCGCTTTCCCTGGCTATAAATCAGAAGGTATGTACCAATGAGAACTGCAGAAGCCAGGGAGAAAATAAGACCGCGCCGGATGATGAGTCGCACATCGAGGAATTGATATCGTATGATGGCCCAGGCAATAGAACTCGCTCCAATAACTAATGCGATGGATGTTAAAAGGTGGGCCGTAATCTGAGCCGTTTGTAATATGTTGAGATGTGGAAATATAAAGGCAAATGCGTACATGCCCACACTGACTCGAATCCCCCAGAGAACCAAACCGACTTGCTTTTTGAGATGGGCCATGTGAATTTTACGATATCCCCAAACCATGAGGGAAATCGCAATGATGATATAGATGAGGTTCACAAAAGCAAAAAAATTGGTGTGAAACTCGAAAATAATGCTCAAAAGCTGCAGAAACAGTCCCAGAAGCATGGTAAGGGGCTGAACGATGATTCCGAAACGATCAGACACGGCTTGCAGATCGATTAGATGAATGACCTGTTCAGAATTCGAAAAACTCAAAATAAGAATAAAATGGATCAGATGTGGCAGGAATATGAGATACGTGAGTTTGGGACGTGCCTTCGCCCATTTAATTTCTCTTGGGAATACGAGGGCAAAGAGGAGCATTTGGGGGAAAAAGAATTCCCATACGAGAAATATTTTTCGAAAGGGTTCGAGATCCACATCGGGAATGGGATTGAATTGAAGGAGAAGAATCTCCCCTCTTAATTTGCCGGTGGCGAGCGTGATTGGCAGGAGAAGGTCCAGCGACAGTCCAGCAATTTGTCGGCCCTTTCCATGCTGCGTCAGCTCCTCGACGCCGTGCCCGAGATCCTGCTCATCCTCAACGACAAGCGACAGATTGTCTTCGCCAACCAGCATC